>CAIOGM010000128.1 GCA_903857795.1 uncultured Geobacter sp. | reverse complement strand
GCGAAAATCCTTTGGAAGACTAATGTTCCCTTTGACGTCAACATAGGGTGAAAATGTTTTTTCCGCTTGAGCGGAAACGCTCATCAGTAGTGATATTAACAGAGCGGCGACTAGTGATCTCATGTGCATTCTCCACTTCATTGTTTTGAGTTTAGTACGGGCTCATAGAATTTTGAGGGCAAAGGGGACGTTCTTAGCTAATTAGCTATTGTTATCTTGTTTGGGTAATGATGTCTTGTTTTCATGCCGAGCCAACCACGTCTCGATATCTCTCATGTTTTGCACCACGTCATCGTTCAGGGGATCGAACGACGGGACTTTTTTGCCGACGACGCCGATAGAGAGCATTTTTTGGGCAAGTTGTCTTCCCTGCTGATTAAAAGCGGCACCAAGTGCTTTGCTTGGGCTCTCATGTCGAATCACTTTCATCTGCTGCTCATGCCCACTGCGGTAACCCTAGCTGAAAATATGCGACGCGTGTTGACCAGTTGCGCAGTCTATTTAAACCTTAAATATCAACGCGCCGGCCACCTGTTTCACACGTCTCCTACGGTTTTAGCACCGTCAATCCGTCGATACGTTTAAAATCAACTTCATCATAGGTATACGTGGTGGCAATCCCCTTTTCGAGACCCCAGAACGCCATGACTGCATCGGCGAATTTGATATTCTTCTCTTCATAGACTTTAAGCGCATTCAGAAAAACCCCACCTAACTCTACCTTTAGCTGTGGGGTATTAATGATCGCCTCGGTAAGTTCCCTAATAGCCTTTTTCGGGTATTTGTAGACTTTCTCCAGAACCCAGACAATCTCCAGGATGGTGACGGGAATAACATGGAGCACAAGACCCTTCTCCGGTGCGCTTCGAATCAGGTTCTCTACCTCCTGCGCCTTCAGGTCGTCATCCTGCACCAGCATGCGAAGGATGGCACTGGTATCTATGAATGCTCTATTCATCCGCACCCACCCCACCTGAAATCCCCTTTTCCCGAATCTCATCGATAGTTATGCCCATGCTGGGAAGAACACCCTTGAAATCAAAGATGGTTTTACCCCTTCTGAATGAAACATGCTCACCATCCGCCTCCATCAGAAGAGTGTCACCCACCTCGATATGAAGTCTCTGACGAACCTCTTTCGGCAATGTAATCTGTCCCTTTGGGAGAACCTTTACGGCCAGCATATGTATTCCTCCTGTACGCTTATTTCCTACTTTTCTATTATGGTAGGAAAAATTTCGGAGGTCAACGAAAGGAGTACTCCGCATCATTTCACAACTCCGCCTTCTCCAGATCCAGCGCCACCATCTTCAATGCGGTATTTTTATTATGTCGATAATAACGCTTTACTTATGGGATGTTATCTCGAAAATCGAGCGACTGTCTGTTTCCTATGATTCGTAATCAGCGGCGACGATGGCCGAGCAGACGGAGCGCATATGTGGGAGGATGGTGCCGGCATGGTAGGGATCGACCTGGTAGGCCTTCAGCTCATCAAGTGAGTCGACCCGGCTGACCAGGGCGATGTCGTAGGAACGGTCGGAGCGGACCAGGTCCACCCCTACCTCCAGGTGACGGAGCTGGGGGACCTTCCCCTCCATGCTGAGGAGGAGATCGCGGGTGGCGGCGAGGTTGGCGGGGGTGGGGTCGGCCAGCTTGAAGAGGACGATGTGGGTGATCATGGGGCGCTCCTTGGAAAGGTGGTGACAGTCGCAGAGATTTTTACCCCGGCCGGGTCCGGCTGTCAAGGACGGATCGTCTCTGCCGTGGGATGAAATGCCGGGGCGCAATTCTTATTGCATCAGACCCTTGATCTGCTACAATGCCGCGGCGTTTTGACTGTTTGGAGATTACCTCGGGAAGGAGCAGCCCATGTCGAATGCCTGGGAAGAGCGGGAAAAGGGGCTGGAAAATGAATACATCCATCGGCACGAAAAGGAGCTTCGGGAGAAGGCCGTCCGGGAGCTCTGCAAGAACCGCTGCCCCAAGTGCGGGGAGCACATCGTTGCGGAAACCTTTCGCGGAGTCCCCCTTGACCGCTGCCACGGCTGTGGCGGGGTCTGGCTCGGGCCGTCTGATCTGCGAATCCTGGCTGCCAAGGACCACCGGAGCTGGTTCGAACAGTGGTTCAAGAATGACAAGGGGTAGGCCATGAGAGGCTTTCTCTGGTTCATGCTGATAGCCCTCGTGGCCGCAGCCTCGGTGATCAAACCCGATCTTGCTGCCCACCGGAAAAAGGTCTATGAGCTTTCCACCGGCTCTGCAGCCCCTCCTGCCGAGGAGCTTGCCGCGCTCCCCGAATGGAAGGAGCTGACATTTCGCGACTTCTATCTGCTTACCGCGACCCAGAGCACGGCGCGCAACTCCATCGTCTCCTACGGATTCCTGAGGCACATCGCGGTACTGGACCGGGAGTGGTGGGGCAACCCTTCCGGCAAGAAACCCGAGCAGACGGAGTGACCACCGTTCCACCAGCGGTGTGGAGCTGGGGTTACCCTCTCATCGCCGATCCTATGGACTCTTCCCCATGTTCCTGATCAAGAAGATCATCAGCGCCTTCCTCCTCCCCCCAGGCTGTTTCATCGCCCTCCTTGTGGGGGTCGGATTCTGGCAACTCTTCCGGCACCGTCGTCTCTGGGGGCTCTTCACCCTGGTCGTGGGGCTCCTCCTCTGGGGGCTGTCGCTGGCGCCGGTAGCGAGTTATCTCATAAAGGGATTGGAGCGCGACCTCACGATTCCGGCCCGGCTCCAGGGGGATGTGATCATTCTCCTGGGCGGAGGGGCCAGCGACGATACCCGGGACCTGACCGGAACCGGTGCGCCGTCAGATGAGATGATGGCGCGCCTGGTGACCGCGGTGCGGTTGCAGCGCCGGACCGGCCTGCCGATAATCGTGAGTGGTGGGGCGCCGGGGGTTACGGATACCCCCGAGGCGGTTATAGCGAAGCGGTTCCTCCTGGATCTGGGGGTCCCTCAGGGGAAGGTCATCATGGAGGAGCGGAGCCGGGATACGGGGGAGAATGCCCGGTACTCGGCGGAGATCTGCAGCCGGAAGGGGTATAAACACCCGCTCCTGGTGACCTCGGCCTATCACATGAAACGCTCGCTTCTCCTCTTCCGGCGGAGTGGCTTGACCGTCACGCCGCTGCCGGCAGCTTTCCGCTACGGCGGTCGTCACGAGATCACCCCCTATACCCTTCTCCCTTCAGTGAATAACCTCTCCGATTCGGCCGCTGCGCTGCACGAGCGGCTGGGGCTTCTCTTCTACCGGTTGACCCTGCAGGAATTGTCCACGGCAGTGCGTCCCCTCCAAGGAGTAGCCCATGACTGAGCCAGAGGAGTGGATCCGGCAGCTGGGGCTGATCCGCCACCCCGAAGGGGGGTGGTACCGGGAGAGCTACCGTTCCGGTGACACCATCCTTTCCCGTGTGCTCCCACCCGGGGTTGAGGGGGAGCGGGCCTGCAGCACCGCCATCTATTTTCTCCTCTGCAGTGACGATTTCTCGGCCCTCCACCGGATTGCTTCCGATGAGCTCTGGCACTTCTACTCCGGGGACCCCCTCACGATCCAGGTGATCACCACGGACGGCGTCCACCAGCGGTTGCTCCTCGGTCCGGATTTCGCGAAAGAGGAGCGGTTTCAGCAGCTCGTCCCCAGAGGGGCCTGGTTCGGCGCCGAGATCGAACCGCCGGGTGCGTACACCCTGGTGGGGTGCACGGTGGCGCCGGGATTTGATTTCAGGGATTTCCAACTGGGATCTCAGGCAGATCTTCTGGCAGGGTACCCGGCCCATGGCGAGCTAATCCGGCGTCTCACCCGATAAGCATTTACGTCCTTAATCTACCTGCTCGTTCTGCAGCCACTCACTCAGTCTGACCAGCCCTTCCTCCAGAGAGACAGTCGGTTCATACCCCAAATCCCGGCGGGCGGCGGAGCCGTCGAACCAGTGGGCCGTGGCCAGCTCCCTGGCTACGAAGCGGGTCATGGGCGGTTCGCCTGACAACCGGAGCGCGCTCCAGAGCCGTTCGCAGACGACCCCGATAGCGTACGCCATTCGTGGGGAGATGCTGCGGGTCACCGGCGAGAGGCCGGCGGCGGCGAGGATCCGGTTGACCATCTCCCAGAGGGGGGTCGGCTCACCGTTGGTTATGAAGTAGCTCTTTCCCGCCACCGGGGAGCCGGGGAAGAGCCGGTCGCCGGCCAGGAGGTGGGCTAAGGCGGCGTTTTCCACATAGACTGTATCCACGAGGCAGGGGCGGTTGCCGATCCGCCGGAGCCTGCGGGCGCGGGCCTTGGCAACGATGCGGGGCACCAGGTGGTTGTCCCCTGGTCCCCAGATGAGGTGGGGGCGCAGAGCTACCGTGGCCAGGGTCGGGGAGTTGGCAGCCAGGACGAGCCGTTCGGCCAGGGCTTTGGTTTGGGGATAATGAGCCTCGTACCGATCCGGATAGGGGAGCGATTCGTCCCCCCCCTCCAGGTCCCGGCCATCGAAGACCACGCTGGGGGAGCTCGTATGGATGAGCCGTTGGATGCCGTGAGCTTGGCAGGCGGCGATGACGTTTTTTGTGCCGGTGACGTTGGCCCGGAAGAACTCCTCATAGGGGCCCCAGATGCCGGCCTTGGCCGCCACATGGAAGAGGATATCGCACCCTTGTGCGGCACGAAGGAGCGCCGCAGGGTCGCCGAGCTCTCCCCGAAACTGCCGGACCCCCAGCCGCGCCAGTTCCGGGTGCTCTCCACGGGAGAAGCTCTGCACCTCATCCCCCCGGGCCAGGAGTTGCCGGACGATGGCTCCGCCGAGGAAGCCGCCACCACCGGTGACGAGCGCCTTCACGAGAGCTTCCTTTCGGCCCAGAGGGCTAGTTTTTCCCGGAAGATCTTGGCGTTGTGCCGGATATCCACGGGAAAGGCGGGGTGGAAGAGGATGGTGGTGATTCCCCGGGTATGGGGGTGGCCGCTCCCCAGGGCCAGGAGTTCTCCCCTGATCTGCTCCTGCTCCCCCTTGCTCTGCCCCCCCGTCTCCGGTTCCAGTTCAACGCAGAGCACCGGCTGCTGACTCCCCGGTTCACCCACCCCCACGAGGGCGCTGCGGAAGAGCCGGGGGTGGGTATTGAAGATCGCCTCGCAGGGGATGGTGAAGAGGGGGCCGTCAGCGCTCTCCACCCGGTGGGACTTCCGGCCGCAGAACCAGAATCGTCCCTCCTGGTCGCGCCGCCCCAGGTCCCCCATCCGGTGAAAGAAGCGACCCGTTGCCGGATCAGAGATCTTGGCCAAGAGGTCGGCGCTGGGGCGGTTGAAGTAGCTTCTCGTGACCTGCTCCCCCTGCACCACGAGTTCGCCGATCTCCCCATGGGGAAGCCGCAGGGAGTCGTCCCACGCGGCTATCGGCTCATCGCTGATTCGGATGACCTCCAGCCTGACCCCCGCTGCCGGGCGGCCGATACAGACCCCGCCCCCCCTCTCGGTGACGGTTCTCGTCTCTCCCAGGATCTCGTCGCTGCCGATGGTGCAGACCGGCAGTGCCTCGGTGGCGCCGTAGGGGGTGAAGAGCTCCGCCCCGGGGTTGAGCATGCCGCGGAACCGCTCCAGAACTGTTGCCGACACCGGGGCCCCGGCGGAGATGACCCGGGCCAGGGAGGGGAGCCGGCTGCCGCGGCTTGCACCGTACCGGCCTACCCGGTCGATGAGGGCCGGAGAGCCGAACATGGTGGTGGCCTGGTACCGTTGAATTAAGGAGATTATTTTTGCGGGATTCACCGCTCCGGGGCGGGTGAAGTCCATCTCCGGGATCACCGCCGTCATCCCCAGGGCCGGGGCGAAGAGGGCGAAGAGAGGGAAGGTGGGGAGGTCGATCTCTCCCGGCCGGATGTCGTAGAGGGAGCGGAGCGCCTCCACCTGGGCGGCGAAGTTGCCGTGGCTGTAGAGCGCCCCTTTTGGGGGGCCGGTGCTGCCGCTGGTGAAGAGGATGGCGGCCGGGTCGTCGCGCCGTGTTTCTGCCGGCGTGAATGAGGGGTCACTCCCGCGGGGCTTGCGCAGTTCCGCCAGAGAAATTCCCCCCCAGAGCCTCCCCCCCCCCACCGTTACCAGGATCCGGAGAGTCCCACGCCCCCACCCCAGCAGCCGTCGCGCCAGGTGGGCCTTGGGGGTGCCGATGAACGCCTCCGGTTCGGCCTCGGCCAGACACCCCTTCATGTTGGCTGCCCCGATCCCCGGATCGATGAAGACCGGCACGGCCCCTGCCTTGAACAGGGCAAAGGTGACGCTGAACAGCTCCGGCGATGGGGGAACCAGCAGCGCCACCCGCATGCCGCGGCCGATGCCGATCCGTCCCAGCCCGTGAGCGACCCGGTCGCTCTCCTCATCCAGTTCGCGGAAGGTGAGGCTTCGCTCCTCCTGGGGGAAGATAATGGCGGCCCTGTCCGGTTGGAGACGGGCCATTTCGGTGAGGGGGCGGGAGATGTTGACGATGTCAGAGGGGGGCATGGGGTATCCGGAAGGAGTGAAGTAAGATGGAACTGCGCCGATCCATCGGGGGAATGTATCATAGTTGCTCCCCCATTCAACGAAGAAATTAGCCAGTTGCGTTATTCCGCGATTTCGGTTAAAGATACACTGTTATCCTCGACATGAGCGTCCCCATCATCGCGACAGCGTAGGATCGACTCCCCGTCGTCTCGCACGACAGTACACTATCCCCGCCGCTCCTCGTTGCACCGCTTCGGCCGAGGGCATCAGTGACCATCACTTATCTACTCATCTGGAGTATCGTTTGACACTATATGATCCACAGGGAGGCTCTCCAGGCTGGTGGCAACCGGCGTCTGTCCAAGGGCCGTGTCCGGAAGAGGGGTTGGTTGAAGCCGTCCGCCGGCTCGGTGAGCCGCTCGTCATCGTCGGGAGCAACGGGAACGCTCGCCCGTTGTCAGGCCGTTTTGGGCGGCTCGGTTGGTCGGAAGCCCCAGCCGACGCCCTTCCGCTGCTGGGTTACCTCCCCCCCTGTCTGCCGGAACAGCTGGGCGATTCCGGTTTCTGTGCCGAACTGGGGCTCCGCTACCCCTATCTGGGGGGCTCCATGGCCAAGGGGATCAGCTCCGTGGAGTTGGCCCTTGAATTGGGTAAAGAGGGGATGCTCGGCTTCTTCGGCGCGGCAGGGCTGCCGCTGAAGAGCGTAGAGGAGGCGCTGGACCGCCTCGCATCCTCGGGACTCCCCTATGGTGTCAACCTGATCCACTCTCCCCATGAACCGGAGCTGGAGGGGGCCCTGGCCGACCTCTTCATCCGGAAAGGGGTGCGTCTCGTGGAGGCGTCGGCCTTCCTTAGCCTCACCCTCCCCCTGGTCCGCTACCGGCTCCACGGCATCCACCGAAACGGGGACGGCGTCATCGTGGCGCCGAACCGGATCATCGCCAAGGTCTCCCGGGAGGAGCTGGCCGAACGGTTCTTCTCCCCCCCTCCCGAAAAATTTCTCAAGGCGCTGATGGCCGATGGGAGCATCACGCCCGGACAGGCGGAGCTGGCGGGCCGAATTCCCATGGCGCAGGAGATCACCGCCGAGGCCGACTCCGGCGGTCATACGGACAATCGCCCTGCCATGGCCCTCTTCCCCACCATCCTCTCCCTTTCCCAGAGGATGCACTCCCTCCACGGCTACGACGTCAGGCTTCGGGTCGGCTTGGCCGGCGGCATCGGGACCCCGGCGGCAGCTGCGGCAGCCTTTGCCATGGGCGCAGCCTACCTCATGGTCGGATCGGTTCATCAGGCCTGTATGGAATCGGGGAGTTCCGATGCGGTCCGGGAGATGCTCGCCGTGACCCGTCAGGCCGATGTGGCCATGGCCCCGGCCGCCGATATGTTCGAGATGGGGGTGACGGTGCAGGTTCTGAAGCGGGGGACGATGTTCCCCATGCGCGCCGCCAAGCTGTATGAGCTCTACCGGAGCTGCAGCGGCATCGACGACCTCCCCCACGCGGAACGGGAGAAGCTGGAGAAGAACCTGTTTCGCGCCCCTCTGGAGCAGATCTGGCAGGAGACCCGCTCTTATTTTATCGGCCGCGACCCGCGTCAGGTGGAGCGGGCCGACCGGGACCCCCGCCACCGGATGGCCCTCGTCTTCCGCTGGTACCTGGGGCAGGGGGCCCACTGGGCCAAGGATGGCGAGCCGTCCCGCCGGATGGATTACCAGGTCTGGTGTGGTCCGGCCATGGGCGCCTTCAACGAGTGGAGCGCCGGAACGTTTATGGAAGAGCCTGCCCGGCGCAGGGTCGCCACCGTGGCGTTCAATCTCCTCTTCGGGGCCGCACTGCTGACCCGCGCCGCTTCCCTGCGGCGCCAGGGGGTCGACCTCCCTCCTGAAATCCTCCGCGCCGAACCCCTCCCCATCGAACAGATCAAGGAGTATCTTGGGTGATCAGACCAGCCGCACAATCGGACGAATTCCTCCCACGCGACCCTTCACCGGCCATAGCCGGGGAACCTCTACTGGCCATCATCGGCATGGGCTGTCTCTTTCCCCAGGCTGCTGATCCAGCCGCCTACTGGGCTAACATCCGCGAGGGGGTCGATGCCATCACCGGGATCCCCACGACCCATTGGCGAGAGGAGGAGTATTTCGACCCGGACCAGAAGGCCCCTGACCGGACCTATGGACGGCGTGGCGGCTTCATCTCCCCGGTCCCCTTCAATCCCCTGGAATACAACATTCCCCCCAACATCCTGGAGGCCGTGGACAGCTCCCAACTCCTGGGGCTGGTGGTTGCCGGCCAGGCGCTGCGGGACGCCGGCTACGGGCCGGAGCGTGACTATGACCGGAGCCGGGCCAGCGTTATCCTCGGCGTCACCGGCGCAATGGAGCTGGTGATCCCCCTGGGCGCACGCCTCGGCCACCCTCGCTGGCGTTCGGCCCTGAAGGATGCCGGCGTCGCCGATGCCGTGGCCGAGGATGTGGTGCAGCGAATCTCCGACTCCTACGTCCCCTGGCAGGAGAACTCCTTCCCGGGACTCCTGGGGAACGTGGTCGCCGGCAGGATCAGCAAACAGTACGACCTGGGTGGGACCAACTGCGTGGTTGATGCCGCCTGCGCCAGTTCCTTCAGCGCCCTCCATCTGGCAGGGATGGAGCTGGCAACCGGGAAGGCCGACATGGTGGTCACCGGCGGCATCGACACCTTCAACGACATCTTCATGTATATGTGTTTCAGTAAGACCCCGGCCCTCTCCCCCACCGGCGACGCGAAGCCGTTCGACAGCGCCGCCGACGGGACGATCCTCGGCGAGGGGCTCGGCATTGTGGTCATCAAGCGGTTGGCCGATGCGGAGCGGGACAAGGACCGGATCTATGCGGTGATCCGCGGGGTCGGCTCCTCCAGCGACGGCCGGGGGGACGCCATCTACGCCCCCAGCGCCTCGGGACAGAAGAAGGCGATCCTCAACGCCTGCCAGCGGGCCGGGGTGACGCCGGAGAGTATCGGCCTCATCGAAGCCCACGGTACCGGAACCAGGGTCGGTGACGGTGTGGAGGTCAGCGCCCTGCGGGAGGTGTACGGCGAGGCGGAGCACCCCTGGTGCGCCCTCGGCTCGGTCAAGTCCCAGATCGGCCACACCAAGGCGGCGGCCGGCGCGGCAGGGCTCATCAAGACGGCCCTGGCGCTCCATCACAAGGTTATCCCCCCCACCATCAAGGTGACCAACCCTCTGGAGGAGGTGACCGGCGACCGGACCCCCTTCTACCTGCCGGCGGAGAAGCGGCCGTGGCTCACCTCCAACGGGGCTCCCCGGCGCGCCGCGGTCAGCGCCTTCGGCTTCGGCGGCTCTAACTTCCACACGATCCTGGAAGAGTACCGGCCGGCCAAGACAGCCGCCGATTGGGACGGCTCCGTCCAGATCATCCCCTTTTCCGCCGGGACTGCGGCAGAGTTGGAGAGCGCCCTGGCGGCGCTCCCCCTGGAACTCACCTGGAACGACCTGCGTGACCGTGCGGCAACTGCCCGTGCGGTTTTCGATCCCGACGCCCCCTGCCGTCTCGCCCTGGTGGTTGAGCGGGAGCGGACCAACCTGGCGGCCCTGACGGTCAATGCCCGGACCCTGCTCCGCAGGGAGCCCGGAGTATTGCATCAGAGCCCGGATGGTGCGTTCTTCAGCAGCGGGACGCAGAGAGAGAAGCTCGCCCTCCTCTTCCCCGGTCAGGGGGCCCAGTACACCGGCATGCTCCGCGACCTCGCCTGCTCTTTTCCCGAGGTTTTCACTACCCTTGCTACCGCCGATGACGGTTATGGAGCGCCTGATGGCGTCCGCCTCTCGGACCGGATCTATCCTCCAACGGCGTTTTCTCCCGAGGGGAAGGAGCTCCAGGAGGAGCTGCTGCGCGCCACTGACGTGGCTCAGCCGGCCATCGGCGCGGTCAGCCTGGGGGCCTTGAGGCTGCTGGACTCCTTCGGCCTGCTCCCGGATGCCGCGGCTGGCCATAGCTACGGAGAACTGACCGCCCTCTGCAGCGCCGGGATCCTGGATGAGGCGACCTTCCACCACCTCTCCCGACTGCGCGGCCGTCTCATGGCCACGGGGAGCGGTGACCGAGGGGGGATGCTGGCGGTCCCGGCGCCTCTGGCCCTGGTGGAACAGGCCGTTACCGAGGAGGGGCTCGACCTGGTGGTGGCCAACCGGAACGCTCCTTGCCAGGCGGTCCTCTCCGGCAGCAGCGCCGAGATCGACCGGGCCGTCCTTCTCCTGAGCGCCCGCAAACTGAGCAGCAAGCGGCTCCCGGTGGCGGCCGCCTTCCATAGCCCGCTGGTGGCCGACGCGGCACAACCGTTTCTCGCGGCCCTGGCCGACATCCCCTTCGGCGCGGCGCGGCTGCCGGTTTATGCCAACTCCACCGCCGCAGCATACCCGGACGATGAGGTCGCCGCTAAGTCGCTCCTCGCCGGGCAACTGGCCCGTCCTGTGGAGTTCGTGGCCGAGATCGAGGCGCTCCATGCCGCCGGAATCCGCACCTTCCTGGAGGCGGGGCCCGGCGCCCGGCTGACCGGTCTCGTGAAGGCGATCCTGGGTGAACGTCCCCATCTGGCCCTGGCCCTGGATGCATCCAACGGCAAGCGGAACGGCATTGACGATCTGGCCCGGGTTCTGGCTCAACTGGCAGTTCTCGGTCACCCTCTCCGGCTCGATCTCTGGGACGCCGGACACCGGCCCTCGGTGGCCACCGGGAAGAAGCCGGCCATGACGATCCCCATCTGCGGCGCCAATTATGTGAAGCCGAGGGAAAAGAGGGCGCCAACCCCCATCACCCCCCCGAGCCCCGCCCCCAAAACCTCGAACCCAGAACCTAGAACCTTGAACCTAGAACCTAGAACCTTGAACCTTGAACCTAGAACCTTGAACCCCGACTTCCTGGCCGAATCCCTGCGGGTCACCCGCGATGGGATGGCAGTGCTGCAGAAGATGCAGGAGGAGACCGCCCAGCTCCATCGCCGTTTCCTGGAAGGACAGGAGATCGCCGGCCGAACCATCCAGACACTCCTGGAGCAGCAGGGCCGACTCCTCCAGGGGGGCGTCTCTGCTGCTCTCCCCTCCTGGCCGGCGGCGCCGGCAGTGACGATGGCGATCTCGTCTCCGGTTCCGGTGGCTGCTTCCACAACTCGGAGAGAGGTGTCACCTCCCGCCCCAATGAGACCTGTCATCGTCTCCACCGTAACCCCCGGGGTGACCGACGTGCTGCTGGCGGTGGTGAGCGAGAAGACCGGCTATCCGGAAGAGATGCTGGAGCTGGGGATGGGGTTGGACTCTGATCTTGGGATCGACTCCATCAAACGGGTGGAGATCCTCTCGGCCCTTCAGGAGCGGCTGCCATCGGCCCCGGTCATCGGCCCCGAGCAGATGGGAGCCTTAAGGACCTTGGCGGATATTGCCGGGTTTCTGAGCCCCGGAGCAGTGACATCTGAACATCGGTCCGACACGTCAGATCTGTCCGATTCGTCGGATAGGATCACCGGCGCCCTCCTCTCCGTGGTGAGCGAGAAGACCGGCTATCCGGAAGAGATGCTGGAGCTGGGGATGGGGCTGGACTCTGATCTTGGGATCGACTCCATCAAACGGGTGGAGATCCTCTCGGCCCTTCAGGAGCGGCTGCCATCGGCCCCGGTCATCGGCCCCGAGCAGATGGGGAGTCTGAGGACTCTCGGCGATATTGCCGCCTTCCTGGGCGCCGGATCATCATCGGCAGGAGAAGTGTCATCCGGCGCGGTATCAATTGGCAGCAGCACCCCCCGGGTGATCGACGTTCTGCTGACGGTGGTGAGCGAGAAGACCGGCTATCCGGTTGAGATGCTGGAGTTGGAGATGGGGCTGGAGTCGGATCTTGGAATCGACTCCATCAAACGGGTGGAGATTCTCTCGGCCCTTCAGGAGCGGCTGCCATCGGCCCCGGTCATCGGCCCCGAGCAGATGGGGAGTCTGAGGAGTCTGGGCGATATCGCCGCCTTCCTGGGCGCCGGAGCAGCATCCGTCGCGGCATCAGTCGGCAGGACCACCTCCGGAGCCAGCGACGTGACAGAGACCCTGCTGGCGGTGGTGAGCGAGAAGACCGGCTATCCGGTTGAGATGCTGGAGCTGGAGATGGGGCTGGAGTCGGATCTTGGGATCGACTCCATCAAACGGGTGGAGATCCTCTCGGCCCTCCAGGAGCGGCTGCCATCGGCCCCGGTTATCGGACCGGAGCAGATGGGGAGTCTGCGGAGCCTGGGCGACATCGCAGCGTTCCTCGGCAGCGGGAGATCACCGGAGAGGGCTGCGGCCCCGTGCGCCCCTGCGTCCGCCGGTGACACCGTCACCGGAAGATCCGCCGGCGCCGAGATCCCTCAGCCGGTCGATACCCCTGTTTCGACCGGGAGCGTCAACCGGAGCACCGTCATTCCCGTCCCACTTGCCCCGTCGCTCCTGACGCTGGCAATGGCCGGGAAGGGGGAGTTCTGGGTAACCGATGACGGCTCCTCTTTTGCCGGAGAGCTTGCCAGGCTCATCAGGGCCCGCGGCCAGGCGGTTCGCCTGGTGGAGCTGGCCACAGCCGAAGATGCCGCCCCGGCCGCGGAGATCTCGGGGCTCGTCATCATCTCTCCCCACGCCGGCAGTGATGACGGATTTCTGGAAGACGCCTTCCTTCTCCTGAAGAGCGCCGCACCGGCTCTCCGCCGCGCCGCGGCCGCAGGGGGCTCGCTCTTGACCACCATCTCCCGTCTCGACGGCTCCTTCGGCTTCGGAGCGGGAACCACTCTGGCTGATCCCCTCTCCGGTGGGCTGGCCGGCCTGTCCAAGAGCGCGGCCCATGAATGGCCCGAGGTCGCCTGTAAGGCCATCGACTTGGGGGGGTTCTCCTCGGGGATTCAGGAGGCCGGCGTCGTGATCGCCGAACTCTTCACTCCCGGACCGGTTGAGGTGGGGCTGACCCCCGCAGGAAGGTGCGAGCTCCGGCTAACCCCGCTCCCCGCATCCCTCCCCCCTGCTGCGCTCCCCATGACTGCCGGCGAGGTGGTGGTCGTCACCGGCGGCGGCCGCGGGGTGACGGCTGCTGCCGCCACGGCACTTGCCAGGGTATACCGGCCGCTCCTGCTCCTCCTGGGGAGGAGCCCCGAACCGGAGGCGGAGCCGGCGTGGCTCGCCCCGCTGGTTGACGAGTCCCCCATCAAGCGGGCCATCCTCGACCATACGGGGGAGAAGCTCTCCCCCCGAGACATCGAGGCCCGCTACCAGGCGGTGATCGCGGGACGTGAGCTCCGCGCCACCTTCGCTGCCATCGAGGCGACGGGAGGACGGGCACTCTACCGCTCCCTGGACATCCGCGACGCCGCCGCCATGCACGACCTGCTGGTCTGTATCCGCCGGGATCACGGTCCCATCCGCGGCATCGTCCATGGCGCCGGGGTGCTGGCCGACCGCCTCATCGTGGACAAGAGCCGGGAGCAGTTCGCCGCGGTCTTCGGCACCAAGGTCTCCGGACTGAGGAGCCTCCTGGCTGCGACCCAAGGAGATGAGCTCCGCTTCATCGCCCTCTTCTCCTCCACCACCGGCCGCCTGGGGCGGACCGGCCAGGCCGACTACGCCGTCGCTAACGAGGTCCTCAACAAGCTGGCCCAGGCCGAGGCGCGGCGCCGTCCCGGCTGCCGGACCGTGAGCATCAACTGGGGTCCCTGGGACGGCGGCATGGTTACCCCTGCTCTGAAAAAACTTTTCGCCGCTGAAGGGGTCGGCCTCATCGGCCTGGCCGAGGGGGGGGAGCTCCTCGTCAGGGAGATCGCCGCTCTTGACGCTCCGGTGGAGGTGGTTGCCCTCTCCGGTACTCCCGACGAGTTGAAGGTTCGTCCCGACCCCAAACCGGGGCAGCCGCTCACCGAGGCGCTGTCACTGAACCTCACCGTGGAGGGGTACCCGTTCCTCCGCTCCCATGTCATCAACGGGAAGGCGGTCCTCCCCATGGCGCTGATCGTGGAGTTCCTGGCCCACGGCGCGCTCCACGGCAATCCGGGGTTCCGCTTCCACGGCTTCAACGACCTGCGGATCTGCAAGGGGGTTGTCTTCGACCGGCAGAGCCCCTGCACCCTCCGGATCATGGCCGGACGGGCGGCGCGCCGCGAATCGTTCCACCTGGTGCCGGTGGAGCTGAGGAGTGTTGGCGCCAACGGCATCTCCCTCCTCCATGCCAAGGCGGAGATCGTCCTGGCGACCCGGCTCCCCGAGGGGATCCGCTCCATCGGCGACCTTCCGGCAGTCCCCTATGAACCCCACAACGGAGAGATTTACCACCGGGAGCGGCTCTTCCATGGCCCCGATCTCCACGGCATTGAGCAGGTGCTTAACTGCTCCTCCAAGGGGATCACCGCCCTGGTCAAGGGGGCGCCGAAACCGTCCGTCTGGATCAACCTGCCGCTCCGGAGCAACTGGCTGGCCGATCCGCTGGTGGTGGACAGCGCCTTCCAGCTGATGATCCTCTGGAGTTTCGAGCGGTTCAATGCCGGCTCCCTCCCGACCTTTGCCCAGCGGTACCGCCAGTTTACGGATACCTTCCCCAAGGAGGGGGTCCAGGTGGTGATCCGGGTGACATCGGAACGGGGGCAGGGGGCCACCGCCAACATGGAGTTCCTGGAGCGGCAGACAGGCAAGCTGGTGGCCCGACTCACCGGTTACGACTGCGTCATCGATCCCTCGCTCCAGCGGGCCTTCCAGCAGAACGAACTCTCCCGCCTCGGGGCCGCCTGAGGATGTCATACTCCGGGACCGTGGCGGTGGTGGGGATCGGCGGCATCTTTCCCGATGCCCCGGAGCTGGAGCGTTTCTGGGATAACATCCGTCATGGCCGAAGCGCCGTTCGGGAGGTTCCCGACGGTCGCTGGCCGGTCCCGGCCGCCGAGCTCTTCTCTCCCGAAGTCGGCTCCGTTGACCGGGTCTACTCCCGGCATGGCTGCTTCATCGAAAAGCTCCCCCCCCTCACCGAGCTCACCGGCCTGGCCATCGATCCGGAGCTCCTCTCCGGACTCGACCCGCTCTTCCATCTTCTCCTGCACGCCGGCGGACGGGCCTTTGCCGACGGCGTGACGGAGCCGCTGGACCGCTCCCGGGTGGGGGTGATCATCGGCAACCTGGCGCTCCCCAGCGAGATGTCGGCGCTCCTGGCCCGCCAGACCCTGGGACGGACCTTTGCCGAAAAACTCCTGGGCCATCCGGTTGATTACGGTGCGACTCACCCCTTGAACCGCTACGTGGCCGGCCTCCCCGCCGGCCTCCTGGCCCGCAGCCTGGGGCTCGGCGCCGGCAGCTTCACCCTGGATGCAGCCTGCGCCTCCTCCCTCTACGCCCTCAAGCTGGCCACGGATGAGCTCCTCTCCGGCCGGGCCGACGCCATGCTGAGCGGCGGCCTCTCCCGTCCGGACCCGCTCTACACCCAGATGGGGTTCTCCCAGCTCCGCGCCCTCTCCAAGCGGGGGATCTGCTCTCCCTTCGACGCCGCCGGCGACGGCCTGGTGGTGGGTGAAGGGGCAGGGATCTTCCTCCTCAAGCGGACGGCAGACGCCGTGGCCCACGGCGACCGGATCTACGGGATCATCCGGGGGATCGGCCTGGCCAACGACGTGGGGGGGAGTCTCCTTGCCCCCCTCTCCGAGGGGCAGCTTCGCGCCATGCACGCCGCCTATGAGCAGGCCGGCTGGACGCCGGGGGAGGTGGAGTTGATTGAATGTCACGCCACCGGCACCCCGGTGGGGGACGCCGTGGAGGTGGCCAGCCTGAAGGAGCTCTGGGGGGCGAATTACCCCGGGAGATCGTGCGTCATCGGCTCGGTCAAGTCCAACATCGGCCACCTCCTCACCGCCGCCGGCGCCGCAGCTCTCTCCAAGGTGCTGCTGGCCATGGGCGCCGGAACCCTTCCCCCCACTGCCGGTTTCACTGCGCCGCAGCCCGGAATGGCCCTGGATAACAGTCCCTTCCGCGTCCTCACCTCGGCGGAGCCGTGGCTCCGGCGGGGCGAAGGGATTCCCCGGCGGGCCGCGGTGAGCGCCTTCGGGTTCGGCGGCATCAACGCCCACCTCCTGGTGGAGGAGTGGCTTGACCGGGATGGTAGGGGCGAACGGCGTTCGTCCAAAACAGGGCGCATGCCATGCGCCCCTACGAAACCCGAACCGATCGCCGTGGTGGGAATGGATGCCCGCTTCGGCCCCTGGCAGTCGCTCCGGAGTTTTCAGGAGCGGGTCCTGGGGGGGGACGGTCGCGTTCTTCCCACCTCACCCCGCCGGTGGTGGGGGGCAGCGCAGAGCTCCTGGTTCCGGGAGGAGGGGTTGACCCCCTTCCCCTTTGCCGGCTTCTACCTGGACGAGGTCGCGGTGGGGGCGGAACAGTTCCGGATTCCGCCAAAGGAGCTGGAAGAGCTGCTCCCTCAGCAGCTTCTCATGCTCCAGACGGCGGCGGGCGCCCTGGCCGACGCCGGAATAAACGGCGAGGGGAACCTGCGGACCGGGCTCTTCATCGGGATCGCCCTGGATCTCAACAGCACGAACTTCAGCCACCGCTGGGCTCTGGAGAGGGACGCCGCAACATGGGCAGAAGAGTTCGGTCTCGGCCTCACCCCTCCAGAGCTGGCGGAGTGGAGCGGCCGGCTTCGCGACGCGGCCGGCCCCCCCCTCACCGCCAACCGGACCATGGGGGCGCTGGGGAGTGTCGTGGCGAGCCGGATCGCCCGGGAGTTCAAGGTCGGCGGTCCCAGCTTCACCCTCTCCAGCGAGGAGAGCTCCGGTATCCGCTCCCTGGAAACCGCGGTACATCTCCTGAGAGCCGGAGAGATCGACCGGGCGTTGGTGGGGGCCGTGGAACTGGCCGGCGACCTGCGAGGGGTCCTCGGCCATCATGCCGGACGCCCCTACTCTCTCAAAGGGAGCGCCCTGCCGTTCTCCGCCGAGGCCGACGGAAGCATCGTCGGCGAAGGGGCGGCGGCGGTGGTGCTCAAACGGCTCAGTGACGCCGAGGCCGACGGGGACCGGATCTACGGGGTCATCAGGGGGATCGGTGCCGCCAGTGGCGATTTGATCGTCCCGGATGAGGCGGCCTACACTCTGGCCCTGGGGCGCGCCTACGCCGAAGCGGGGGTTTCCCCTCAGACGGTCACCTATCTCGAAGCCCACGCCACCGGTCACCCGGCCTCCGACCGGATGGAGGCGTCGGCCCTCAGCTCCTTCTTTGGTACGGGATCGCGTCTGAACCGCTCCTGCGCCGTCTCCTCTCTGGCAGGTGAGATCGGTCACACGGGTGCCGCCGCGGGGCTTGCCTCTCTGATCCGGGGCTGTCTGGCGCTCTATCAGGAGCTTATCCCCCCCTGCCGGGGCGCAGGGAACCCGCTCCCTCCACTCTCCGGCAGCGGGCCGCTCTTTCTCCCCGACACCCCCCGCTACTGGCTCCGCAACCGGGGCGACGGCCCCCGCCGGGCAGGAGTGAGTGTCTTCGGTGTGGACGGGAGCTGCGGTCACGTGGTCCTGGAAGGGTGGGACCGGGATCATCCCAGGAAGGAGCTGGAGCGGGTCGCTCCGCTGGGCGCTGGAGAGGAGGCCCTCTTCATCCTCTCCGGAGAGAGTCCGGCCGAGCTGGCGCGGGAGCTCGGCTCCCTCCGCCTGGAGCTTAAGGGGGAAAGGGAACTGGTCCGGCTGGCGCGCCGCTGGCATGAGAGATCTCATGGGACTCAAGGGAAGCCGGCGGCGCTGGCTCTTTCCCTGGTGGCGCGCAGTTGCGAGGAGCTGACAGCGCTCCTGGAGTTGGGCGAAGAGGCGCTCTCCAGCGGAGAGGTTCCCCCGTCACATCCGACGCTGCGCGACCGGCTTTTCTACACGACCACCCCGCTGGGCCCCCAGGGGAGAGTCGCCTTCGTCTTCCCCGGCTCCGGGAACCATTCCCCCGGCATGGGGGTGGAGCTATCTTCCCGCTGGCCGGAGATTTACCGCCACCAGGATGAAGAGAGCCTCCGGCTTCAAAGGCAGTTCCAGCCGGAGCTCTTCTGGAACGGCGCTTCCCAGGCGGAGCTGGATGCCGACCCTCGGGCCGTGATCTTCGGCCAAGTCGCCACCGGCTCTGCTGCCAGCGACCTGATCCGGAGCTTCGGAGTTCGGCCTCAGGCGGTCATCGGCTACAGCCTCGGTGAATCGGCTGGACTCTTTGCCCTGCGCGCCTGGCAGGAGCGCGACGAGATGCTGGCCCGGATGGAGGTATCGACCCTCTTCACCCACGACCTGGCCGGGGAGTGCCGGGCCGCCCGCCGGGCCTGGGGTTTGACGGATGGGGAGCGGGTAGAGTGGAGCATCGGCGTGGTGGAGGCCACCGCCTTGCTGGTCCGCGAAGCCTTGGGTGCTATCCCCCGGGTCTATCTCCTCATCGTAAACACCCCGGACGAATGCGTGGTGGGGGGGGATGCCGCCGGGGTGAGCCGCCTCGTTACCGCGCTTGGCTGCCGCTTCTTCCCCCTCTCCGGCGTAACCACGGTTCACTGCCGGGTGGCGCAAGAGGTGGCACTACCATACCGGGCCCTGCACCTCTTCCCGACCACATCGCCCCCGGGGATTACCTACTACAGCGGCGCTTGGGGCCGGGCCTATGGGCCGGATCGAGAGTCGGCCGCCGACGCCATCCTTGCCCAGGCTCTGGAGGGGATCGACTTCCCCGTGGTCATCGACACGGCCTATGAAGATGGGGTGCGCCTCTTCTTGGAGATGGGACCGGGGGGCTCCTGCAGCCGGATGATCGGCCGGATACTGGCCGGCCGACCCCATCTGGCCCGGTCGGTGACCCCACTGGGGCAGGAGCCGCTGTCGGCGCTGCTCCGGTTGCTGGCTCACCTGGCAAGCGAGCGGGTCCCCCTCGACCTCTCCCCTCTCTACGCCGCTCCGGCGGAGACGGTTGTCGCCCCGTTGAAACAGCTGATCCGGGTGACTCCCGGCGGTGCGCCGTACGTGATGCCGCCTCTCCCTCGGAGGACGGCCTCCAGCCCTGCTCCCATGGATCTCCATCCCCCGCGCTCACTGCAGGGCGCTCGGGAGCCAGAGGGAGTGTCAGCCCGGTGGTTGAACGGAGTCGAACCCCTCGATCCGGTCATCCGCGGCCTCGCAGCGGCCCAGGAAGCCGGGCTCAAGGCCCACGAGGCGTACCTGCGCAGCGCCGATGGTTTCTCCCGCGCCATGGCTGAGGGGCTGGCGCTTCAGGCGTCACTGGTGGCCGTGCTGGGGAGTGCCGGGGCCGACAGTCCGGCGACGGTCAACCTCACCCCCTCCCCAACCCTCCCCCGTCAAGGGGGAGGGAGTTATAATCAGGCCTGCTCTTCGGGAGCTGTCGCCTTCGACCGGGAGATGTGTCTCGAATTCGCCCGCGGATCCGTGGCGCGGATGCTGGGCCCCGCCTTTGCCAGGGTCGACAGCTTCCCCACCCGGGTGCGGCTCCCCGACGAACCGCTCATGCTGGTGGACCGGATCGTGTCGGTGGAGGGAGAGGCGCGCTCCATGACCAGCGGCCGGGTGGTGACGGAGCATGATATCCTTCCCAATGCGTGGTATCTGGACGGCGGACATATCCCCACCTGCATCGCGGTGGAGGCGGGTCAGGCGGATCTCTTCCTCTCGGGCTATCTGGGGATCGACTTCATCACCAGGGGGGGGGCGGTCTATCGTCTCCTGGACGCGGTGGTCACCTTCCACCGGGGACTTCCCGGACCGGGGGAAACCATCAGCTATGACATCCGGATCGAGCGGTTCTTCCGTCAGGGGGAGACCCACCTCTTCCGCTTCTTCTTCGAGGCCGCAGTGAACGGTGAACCGCTCCTCACCATGAGGGAGGGGTGCGCCGGCTTCTTTATCGCAACCGAGCTGGCTGCGGGGAAGGGGATCGTCCGGCCGCTCCTGGATCTCCGCCCCGAGAGCGGGATCATCCCCGACGACTGGCAGGAGCTTGTCCCTCTGGGGCGGGAGAGCTACGATGCCCGGCAGCTGGAACTCCTCCGGGGAGGCGATCTGGCCGGCTGTTTTGGTGAACCCTTTGCCGCTCTCGGGCTGGTTCGGCCCCTCACCATCCCCGGAGGGAGAATGCGGCTGGTCCACCGGGTCACGGAGCTGGACCCCTCCGGCGGCCGCTGCGGTCTCGGCCTCATCCGGGCCGAGGCGGATATCCACCCGGACGACTGGTTCCTCACCTGCCACTTCGTGGATGACCGGGTCATGCCTGGCACTCTCATGTACGAGTGCTGCATGCATACCCTCCGGATCTTCCTGCTCCGGATGGGATGGGTGGCGGACTCTGCGGTTGCGTCCTGGGAGCCGGTACCGGGGGTGGCCAGCAGGCTCTGTTGCCGTGGCCAGGTTCTGGAAACCACCAGGGTCGTGACCTACGAGGTCACCATCCGCGAACTGGGCTACCGGCCGGAGCCTTTTGCGGTGGTGGACGCCCTCATGTACGCCAACGGCAAGCCCATAGTGGAGATCACAAGCATGTCAGCCCGGTTGACCGGCTGTACGAAAGAGACGCTGCTGGCCGTGTGGCGAGGTGCAAAGAGCTCGTCACCCCTCACTCCTCACCTCTCACCGTTGCCAGGGGAGGAGCGGGGAATCGGTAAGCCCCCCATCTACACCAAGGAGCAGATCCTCGCCTACAGCAACGGCAAACCATCGGTGGCGTTCGGCGAACCGTACCGCTGCTTCGACCTGGGGAGGAAAATCGCCCGACTCCCGGGGCCGCCGTTCCAGTTCATGGACCGGGTGACCGCTCTCCGCGGGGCGCCGTGGCTGATGAAGGCCGGCGCCCTGGCCGAGGCCCAGTACGACATCCCTTCGGACGCCTGGTACTTTGCCGCCGACCGGCAGCCGCGGATGCCGTTCGCCGTCCTCCTGGAGGTGGCCCTCCAGCCGTGCGGCTGGCTCGCCGCTTATGTGGGGTCGGCCCTCACGAGCCCCATCGACCTCTCCTTCCGCAACCTGGGGGGGAACGCCGTGCAGCACCGTCCGGTCACCCCGGCAAGCGGGACCCTGACGGCCACCGCCACCCTGACCAAGGCGGTGACCAGCGGCGGGATGATTATCCAGGAGTTCGACTTCAGCGTTGCCGACCGGGACGGAATCATCTATGAAGGGGAGACCATGTTCGGCTTCTTCTCCCACGAGGCGCTGGCCAACCAGGTGGGAATCCGGGATACCCAACCGTATCATCCCGCGGCGGCGGAGGTTGAGCGAAGCCGAAGCCTCTCCTACCCGGAGGCGGCTCCTTTCCCTGAGAAGCGGCTCAGGATGATCGACCGGGTGGAGCTCTTTGTCCCGGACGGCGGCCCCGACGGTCTCGGTTTCGTGAGGGGGATCAAGGAGGTGGATCCGGGGGAGTGGTTCTTCCTGGCCCATTTCTTCGAGGATCCGGTCACCCCCGGTTCTCTGGGGCTCGAATCGTTCCTCCAGCTCCTCAAGTTCGTCGCCGTGGAACGGTGGGGGTGGCGTGACGGGGAGCTGCTCGTCGCCGTGGTGCCGGAGCGGAGACACTCCTGGCTCTATCGGGGGCAGGTCGTCCCGACCAACCGCTGGGTGACCGTGGATGCCTGGATCACCAAAGTGGATGAGCGGGGGCGGACCCTGACCGCCGACGGTTTCCTCTCCGTCGACGGCAAGCTGATCTACCAGATGAACGATTTCACCCTGAAGATGGAGAGCCGTCCATGAAGTATCGCAACGTTCAGATCTCGGCCCTGGGGTACGAACTGGCGCCGGTGGTGGTCAGCACCTCCGAGCTGGAGGCCAGGCTGGAGCCGCTCTACCGGGCGCTCCACTTCGCGCCGGGGCAGCTGCAGGCGCTCACCGGCATCCGGGAGCGGCGCTGGTGGGAGCCGGGCTATCCCCTCTCCCGGGGGGCCATCGCCGCCGGAGAGAAGGCCCTGGCCAGCGCCAACATCTCCCCCGGGGAGATCGGCGTCCTCACCTACACCGGCGTCTGCCGGGAGCAGTTCGAACCGGCCACCGCCTGCCGGGTGGCGGCCGGGCTCGGTATCCGGGGGAATGCCGCCATCTACGATATCTCCAATGCCTGTCTGGGGGTGCTCAACGGGATTCTCGATGTGGCCAACCGGATCGAACTGGGGCAGATACGGGCCGGGCTCGTGGTCTCCTGTGAAAGCGCCCGGGAGATCAACGAGGTGATGATCGCCCGGATGCTCGCCCGACGGGAGATGGAGCAGTTCGCCTCATCCCTGGCGACCCTCACCGGTGGCTCCGGGGCGGTGGCGGTCCTCCTCACCGACGGCTCCTTCGCCCCTTCGGGGGGGCATCGTCTGCTGGGGGGGGCCAACCTGGCTGCGCCGGAGCACCACGACCTCTGCCTCTGGGGGACCATGCCCGACGGGATCGGCGGCGTGGTGCAGTCCATGCAGACCGACGCGGTAAAGGTGATGACCTACGGGGTGGAGCTGGGGCGGCGGACCTGGGAGAGCTTCCTGCCGGAGGTGGGATGGAGCCCTGATCAGGTGGACCGGGTGATCTGCCATCAGGTGGGGTCGGCCCATCAGAACGCCATCCTCTCGACCCTGGGGATTCCGCTGGAGAACGACTTCTCCACCTACGAGTTCCTCGGCAACATGGGGACCGTCTCTCTCCCGCTTACCATGGCCCTGGCGGACGAGCGAGAGGTCCTGCTTCCCGGTGACCGGGTCGCCCTGCTGGGGATCGGCAGCGGGCTCAACTGCATGATGCTCGGGGTGGAGTGGTAGATGTCATCTGACCTGAAGCGGCACTACCCCTTTACCGGCAAGATCCTGGATCTGGACGGCCTCCGCTATCACTACCTGGACGAGGGGAGCGGCCAGCCGGTGGTGATGCTCCACGGCAACCCCTCCTGGTCCTTCTACTACCGCAACCTCGTCCTCTCCCTGCGGGAGCGTTATCGCTGCATCGTCCCCGACCATATCGGCTGCGGCCTCTCGGACAAGCCGGGGGATGACCGGTACGACTACACCCTCTCCCGGCGGGTGGACGACCTGGAACGGCTGCTGGAACAGCTGGAGATTCGGGAGAAGATAACCCTGGTGCTGCACGACTGGGGGGGGATGATCGGCATGGCCTATGCCGTGCGCCACCCCCAGCAGATCAGGCGGCTGGTGATTCTCAACACCGGCGCGTTCCACCTCCCCAGGGCCAAGCCGTTCCCCCTGGGGTTGCGCATCTGCCGGGAGAGTTTTGTCGGAACGCTGCTGGTGCGTGGCCTCAACGCCTTCAGCGTAGCCGCCTCGTTTGTGGGGTGCAAGCGCAACCCCATGAACGGGGAGCTCCGCGCCCTCTACCAGCTCCCCTACGATTCATGGCGCAACCGGATCGCCACCTTGCGCTTCGTACAGGATATCCCGTTGAGGCCGGGGGACCGCGGCTATGAGCTGGTCACTGCGGTGGGCGACGGCATCGGCCGGTTCCGCAACCTCCCCATGCTGATCTGCTGGGGGGAGCTGGACTTCGTCTTCGACCGGCACTTTCTTGCAGAGTGGCGGCAACGCTTTCCCGATGCCGAGATTCACAGCTTCCCGGAGTGCGGGCACTATATTCTCGAAGACGCGAAGGAGGAGGTCATTCCGCTGATCTCGGCGTTTCTCGAGCGGACGTAACCGGAGGTTGTACACCAGGAAGGAGGTCGACCATGTCGTACGCCGTATCAAAATCCCAGTTCAAACCCCATTCGCTGGAGTATTTCCGCAGGATCGAGCAGACCGGTGAGGATTTGGTGAGTACCGACCATGGCTGCCCGATACTCAAGGTTGTCCCCTATGTGGCTGATCCGGAGGAGTGTTTTCGCGGGCTGCGTAACAGTGTCCTGACGTACGACGAGCCCCCAGGACCGGTTGGCGTGAAGAGCTGGGAGGCGCTGCAGTGATCGTGCTGGATACGCACACCCTGCTCTGGTGGGTGGTAAGAGGTCGTGGCCAGAAGGATGTAGCAGTTACGTGACGGGGAATCTCCCGCTTGTGTGTGGTCACCTTTGAGATCCAAGAGCAAAGATTTGAAATCCCCAAGGGGGGAGGTTCACCGTGACCTTCGACTCCCCAAGTTCCTCACCAACCGTCAGTAATATCTCCCCCTCCGGAAGAGCTCTCAGCCGCCGTGGCACCGGGGCTAACTCTCCTGGCGGGAGCGTGATCCAGCCTGGAGCCCGCTCCGGGGAGAGGTTGACGACCACGAGATGGCCCCGTTCTCCCTCCTCCCAGCTCCAGGCCACCAGATTGCAGAGTCCGCTTTCATCCCCCCCCTCACAGTGACAGAGGCTCCACCGGCCTGATTTTACCCCTTCCCGTGAGATGAGCCGCAGGAGGGCGACATGGAACTCCCGGAGCTCTTGATCCGGAGGCTCCGCGGGACGGCGGTGAAGGAAGAGCGGGAGTCTGATCCGGCGCCCCTCCAGCTGACCCTCGTGGAGAAGAACTGCCCCCGGCAGGGTGGCGACGATGACGGCGACTGCCTTGGCCTGCTCCCGTGAGAATGTGGCTGCGGCGCGGGGTTCGTCGTGGTTCTCCATGAACCGGACGAGACGCTCCTGATAGGCCAGGTCGGCGCTGAGATTGCGCCGGAGCTCCTCCGTGGAGCCGTGGGCCAGCCGGTCGTAGAGCCGCTTGTCGTAACAGTAGTCGAATCCCTGCTGCTGCAGCGCCCACTCCCGGTCCCAGTACGCCTCGGCCATGAAGAGGAAGCCGGGGTGACTGCTCCGGAGGGCTCCGATCACCTCGGGCCAGTACTCCCGGTCCGGCTGCGGCCCCACCCGCTCTCCCCAGGTTTTCGCAAAGATATCGTTCATGACAAGCATAGCCATGTCGCAGCGGACCCCGTCGCACCGGTCGGCGATGGCGGAGAGGGTCTCCACGGCTGCCTTCCGGAGTCCAGGATCGAAGGCGTTGAGCTGGAGCACATCGGGCCAGGGGGGGAAGTAGGGGTCGCGGCCGCAGGCGAGGAGCCTCCCCCCGGCCTCTCTGAAGGAGGCGGGAGCGACCCGGTTGTCGTTATCGCTTCCCGTGATGAAGAACTCCGGGTGGTCGGTAACCCACGGGTGGTCGGTTGCCAGATGGTTCGGGACGAAGTCGAGGATGAGGCGGATTCCCCGTTTCTGCAGTTCACGACGGGTGATGGCGAGCCCCTCGTCACCCCCCAGGTGGTGGTCGACGCGATAGCGGCGGATGCAGTAGGGGGAGCCGACGTTGTCTGCGGGGACAAAGCCGGGGAGAGCCCGACGGAAGTCGGCCAGCAGCCCCGGGTGCGTGCCGGCGATGGCGATGCCGGCGGGGCTCCGCTCCCAGATCCCCATGAGCCAGACCGCATCCACCCCCAGGCCGGCGAGGAGCTCCCACTCTTCGCAGGGAACGGTGGCCAGGGTGATAGGGTGGTCCAACCTGTTCCCCAGCTCCCGGAGCCAGACCCAGCAGTTGATCTCGTAGATGACCGGTTGTTTCGGCCAGCTGCTCATGGGGCGCCGCTTCGTGGCAGGCTCACGATGTCCGGGCCGGTGAGCCGCAGACCGGGCACCCCTGCAGGGAGAGCGGTTTTTCCAGCCGGCAGCGGCTCAGCAGTTCTTCGTCTCTGAAAAGCTCCAGAGTGGGGCCGTCGGCCATGATCCCTCCTTCATGTAGCACGATGGTCCGTTCACAGAGGTCGAGCACCATATCCAGGTCATGGCTGGTGAAGATCTTGGTATGGCGGAACTCCCTGAGCAGGCCCATGAGCTGACGCCGGGCAAAGGGGTCCAGCCCGCTGGTCGGTTCATCCATCACGAGGATGTCGGGTGACATGGCCAGCACCGTGGCGATGGCGACCCGCTTCTTCTCTCCTCCGGAGAGGTTGTAGGGGGCCTTGTTCCGGAGATGTTCGACTCCCACCCGCTCCAGGGCGTCGTGTACCCGCTGTTCGACCTCCGGTCCGGTGAGGCCGAGATTCAAGGGACCGAAGGCCACATCATCATGAACCGTGGGCATGAAGAGCTGATCGTCCGGATCCTGGAAGACCATCCCCACCGTCCGCCGGATAGCGGGAAGCGTTTTTTTAGTGAGCGGGAGATCACCGATCCGGACCTCACCGTCTGTGGCCAGAAGGGCGCCGTTCAGATGGAGGAGCAGGGTCGATTTGCCGGCGCCGTTGGCCCCGATGATCGCCACCGACTCGCCGTGGGTTATCCGGAAGGAGACATTTTGCAGGGCCGCGCCACCGTCGGGATAGACGTGGCGGAGGTTTTTGACCTCGACGATATGGTGACTCATGGTTGGATCCCGGTGACCAGCGTCCCCAGCAGCTGAGGGAGGTTGTAGAGGCGCAGTATGACGAAGAGGGCCGACCAGCCGCCCAGGAAGAGCAGCTCCTTTGCGCCGAAGCGGCACTCCCGGCTGGGGTGGAACTCTCCGCTGAACCCCCGCGCCAGCATCGCCCCATGGATCCGTTCCGCCCGGCTCCAGGTCCGGAGGAGGAGATGACCGACCAGCGGGGCGAATGAACCGATCCCCAACCCCCTGCCGCCGAAGGAGCGAAGTCCCCTGGCCCGAGAGAGCCGTATCCCCTCATCGGTGAGTATGAAGAGGTAGCGATAAAGGAAGAGGAGCTGTACGACAAAGAGACGAGGCGTCCCCAGTTGCTCCAGGGCCCGGCAGAGGGGGGTAAAACCGGTAACCCCCACCAGGATGAGCGCGGAACTGATGGTGAGGAGCGCCCGAAGGGCGATGGAGGCGAAGGAGAGCCAGCCGCCGGTGATGCCGATCCCCCCCAGCTGGAGGAGCACTTCCCGATCGAAGAGCGGGTTGAAGAGCCCAACCACCAGGGCAAAGGGGGAGAGAAGCGCGATCTTTCTGATGAGGTAGCGGGGAGGGAGCCCGCCGAGGGTGGCCATGACCACGGGGAAGATGAAAAATGGGGTCAGGGCGGTCACCGCATAGTTATCGAAGGAGATCACTATGCCGATGAAGACAAACGTCGCCAGCAGCTTGGCCCGCGGGTCGAGGCGATGGAGCGCCGTCTCCCCGGCTGCCAGTCGCTCCATCCGCTTGAAATCCAGGAGCGCCCCGTCAATGGAGCCCATGATAACGTCCTCCGCCGCTCTCGGTCACTCTCTGCAAGGAGGGGACGTGGCTGTACTCCGGAATCACCTTAAGGCCGGGTGGGTCAGTTTCTTGAGGATGACTCCGCTCCCGAGAATCGCTCCAAGGGTGAGCAGGACACCGATGACCCCTGCGGTACCGGTGCCGGCACTCTTCTCCTCCGGCCCTGCCGACTGCCGGTTGTCGGAAACCCGCTTGGGAGGGCTCCTGAAGGCGTACTCCGGCATGAAGGAGGTCCTCGTCTGCAGCGCGGCCAGGGTCTGGTGAATTCCCCGTTTCGAATCCTTAAGCTTCTCCTCCCCTGTCGCGTGGGCAATGGCCCACTCCAGGCCGTCGGGGTGCCTGGAGGCGAACCAGGGAAGAGCTCCCCCCGTGAAGATTGCCGCGGCCAGGAACGCGACGAGCAGGGCGTTCCCCGGAGCATCACCCCGAGGCCGGGCGAGGATCTCAGGCCGGGCCTGGTGTACGAAGCGGAGCAGGGCAATGGTCACTACCCCCTCCACGACCCCGATGGCCAGGTGGATCGGCTGCATGAGGAGCAGGAACGCGGAAAAGGGGAGCGCAGAGATGCCGGAGAGCCAGGTCTCCAGGACGACGGCGAACGGTCCCAGTTGTAATCCGGCCAGGGCGGAGAGGATGGTGGCGGCGACCATCCGTTTCCGGTTGGGATCGTCCCCCTCCAGTTTCCGGTAGATGAACGGATAGACGATAAACGCCGGGATGAACCCCATGTTGAACAGATTGCACCCCAGGGCCAAAAGACCGCCGTCCGCGAAGAAGAGCGCCTGCACGACCAGCACCGATGCCATGGTGAGAAATGCGGCGTCCGCTCCCAGAAGGATCGTCAGCAGGAGCCCTCCCCCCAGATGGCCGCTGGAGCCGGTGGCGGGGATGGAGAAGTTGATCATCTGGGCGGCAAAAAGGAACGCGCCGAGAACTCCCATGAGCGGCACGCGCCGCTCGTCGAGCTCCCGGCGTACTCTCCTGGAGCAGTACACGATGGTTCCGGCCGATACCAGCCACATGCAGCCGCCGACAGCTGGTGACAACAGCGCATCAGCCATATGCATAAAGAACTCCTTCTGTCAGAGGGTGGGACGGCCGCTCTTTACCGGCTTCTTTATCCCGGCAAAGAGATTGAACTGGAGCATTATGTAACCATAGTCAATGTCTTTGGTCGAGCCGCTTACGTCCCTGAAAAATTCCCCGGTGAAGAAGCGGTCATAGGCGACGATGAGCGCCGTCTCTTCGTTGATGTTCCAGGTCAGGATGAGATCGCTCTCAACTCCCAGATCGCGGCTTATTCCGGCAGGGGTGTAGTTCCCCCGGAAGTAGTGGCCGGTGGCGCTGAAGTTCAATTCTTTCCGGAGATTTATCCCCCATCCCGCCGTGACTATCTGCATTCCGCTGGCATGGACGCCATCGCTGCTGCTGTATCCCGCCAGGTCGTGGATGAGCCCCATGTCTCCGATGAGCGAGGTATTGTTGTTGGCATTGCTGAACTCTCTGCGCAGCGACCGACCGTCGGCGGCATCCTGACTCCCTGATCCGTAGGCGTAGCCGCAGATGAAGCTGTTCTTGAATCCGCCGATGGTGGCGTCCAGCGACAGATCCAGATGCCCCCCCCAGGCGCCGATACTCTCCATGCCGCCGGCGGGATTGGTGAGCCGGCCTGTCTCGTACACCGGCTCGAATTCAAGGGCTGCCGGGCCGAACCGGACGGTTCCCCGCACTCCGAAGGTATCCAGCTGTTCGCCGGAATGACTGTACTGCGGCCCTTGATCATGGAAATAGTAGGCTTCGATGCCGCTCCCCTCCCGCAGGGGATAGGTCAGGTAGGCGCCCATGAGGGAATCTTTGAAGGAGTTGTCCAGGGGCGCGGCGTAATAGCCTCCGAGGAGGTCGAGGGTGAGTTCGGACAGCGGCTTGATTCTGAGTCGGAGCGCATCGAAGGTCAGACCGTTGTAGAAGCTGTTGGCCCCGAGGATGAAGGTGCTTCCGTAGACGAACTCCTGCCGGCCGACTCTCAGGCTGACCTGTTTCGTGTCAAGCGGGGAGAGCTCCAGATATGCCTGGTAGAGGAGAAACTGACTGTCGCGGGGGCTCCCCAGGGTGAACCCGTACCCTTGCCCCTGCACCTTCATCTCCAGGTAGTCGGCGGGGCTCCACTCCAGGTAGGGGGCGATCCGGTAGAGCAGCCTGCCGACACCGGCGCCAGGGGTGTAGCCGGAGCCGGAGAGGGTGGAGGTGAAATTGCCGCTCCCTTCTCCGCGGAGAAACCCGCTGACCCCGACCTTGAAGAAGTAGGGGGGCTCTTCGGCCGGGCCGAGTATCTTTTCGATGGTCTCCCGTACGTTCTTGTAGGCGTCGAAACTTTCCAGCTCCTCCTTCAGTGCCTCATGGAGAGCGGACAGCCTCTGGCGCTCTTCCGCTGACAGGGCGTCGGGCCCCTCGGCGTTGCACTTCTGCTGAACCTTTTCCAGGATCGACAGGAGCGCCGCAGCCACCTCCCGGCGCGGCACCGTCGGCTGGTCCGGCAGACGGGCGCCTGACTGGAGCCCTGCGCCGAGCTCGGATATCTCCGTGCATGACCAGTTGTTTTTCGGCACAGGATCGGGGATGGCGCGCTCATCACAGGAACCGGAAACCGGTCGTGACATGACCGCCATCAACATCAGCACTACGACCATTGCCTGCTTCATATTTTCAGCTCTTTCCTCTTGAAGATACCGCCATTGCCAGCCCGGCAGACTATACAAGCATTACGGAAAATTTTCAGCCGAAAAAGCGGCGAGCTCTTTGGGGAAAAGCATTTGTGTGTTTTTTCTAATTTACGCCCCCCTGTTTAGAATGCCGGAAATCTCCCGTGGCAGCTCCTTGATATCGATCTTTGCCCCCTGGAGCAGAAAACCCCACGTCTTGGAACCATTTTTTACCTGGAGATAGGGTTGCCGGGCCGGCTCTCTGGTCTTCGCGGCGATGAGGCAGGAGATGATGAGCTCCTGATTTGAGGCTCCGGCTTTGCGCAGGGCGATCAGCTCGCCTTCTCCCAGGAGTCGGTACCGGATGAGCTCCTCATCCACCACCGCCTCTGCCAGGCGGGATGCTGACCCCTTGGCGTTGAGGAGGGTCAGGAAGCGCTCCCCCACCCCCTTTGAGGTTGGCTGCAGGGGGGGTGCCAGAACCTCCTGCCATGTCTCCCTCTCCTGCCGTGCCTGGAGCAGACTCTCCGGCGTTCCGCCCATTCGGGACGCCACCCAGTAGGCGATCCAGAGATCGTCGGCGGAGACCCCCCGCTGCTTCTTGAGTACTATGCTCTTCTTCTCCACGGCAAACAGGAAGGCAAAGAAGCTGTTTTGTGTCGTGGCCAGGAAATAGGGGTCGGCGATGGCAGGACGGGCAGGGTCAAAGGAGCGGTCGGTGAAACAGTGGCAGGTGATGGTGGGGATGGCCAGGGCCGGAGCAGGGAGCATGAGCAGGAGCAGGAGCGCTGTCGGGACTTTTGGGGCGATGATGGGGCGCACGGGATGACCTTTTCGGGGCACTAAAGCCACTGTTTGGGGTAGGAACGGTGATACACAACATTATTGGTGAAGAGCGCCGTAACCAGGAGGATCAGGGCGCCAGCCAGTACCGGCAGCAGGATGAACCCCGGACCGACCGCTCCCTGTATGCCGATCAGGGCCGTGGCGCCTCCCGGCGGGTGGGTCGTGTGGGTCAGGTTCATCACGAAGATGGCGAGACCCACCCCGAGGGCCATGGTGAAGGGGGAGGAGCCAAAGAGCGCGACAACGATTACGGCGACCCCGGCGGAGAGAAGGTGGCCGCCTACCAGGTTGCGCGGCTGGGCCAGGGGCGACTCCGTAGCGCCGAAGAGGAGCACCGCCGAGGCGCCGAAGGAGCCGATCAGCAGGGGGTGGCCGAACAGGGTGGTCATCTCGCCGATAGCCAGGATTCCCAGCGTGGAGCTGATGAGACTCCAGACGGCATAACGGAGCGACATGGGGGGCCGAGGCCCGCAAAGTGGGGCCCTACAGCGTCGCAGCAGCCGGGCAGAGGAATATATTCGCGGGAGATGTCTCCCGATGAGGAGGGTAATGCGTTGTTTCATGGGGCCGCCGAAAGCCTGGGATGAAGAGTAGTTTATCGTCCGTCATCATACCACTCCCCGGTTGCGGCTCCTTGACTCAGATCAAGAACCTCATGAGAGGGCGCGGGTTCAACCGCACCCTACTCGATTCATCATGACTGCTCCGTTCCCTGAGCCGCGTCAGGAATTGGAAAGCCGCGACTCCTCATTGTTGCCATTGAGAGCCATTCCACGTATGATGCGGCAGAGATCACCCCCGTTTCCCTCCTCCGCCGGGGGCGGGTGAAGTTGGTGTAGAGCTCTGAGCACATTTTTGGGCTGGGTAATCCATGGAACAGGGGATACGTCTCCACAATCTGACCTACTCTGTTGACGGCCGCACTATCCTTCAGGGGGTGGACCTCTTCTGCGCCAAGGGGGTCAACCGGACCATCCTCGGTGCGTCGGGGGTCGGTAAGACCACCATCCTCAAGCTGATGCTGGGGCTCCTGCGGCCGGATTCAGGGACGGTGAGCATCGACGGAGAGCTGATCGCCGGACTCTCGGAGAGCGAGTTGATCAGGGTCCGGAGCCGGCTCGCCATCGTCTTCCAAGGGGGGGCGCTCTTCGACTCCATGACCGTGGGGGAGAACGTCGGGTACCGGTTGCTGGAAGAGGGGCGGCCCGAGTCTCAGGTGGAGCGGGTGGTCCGGGAAAAACTCTCCTTTGTGGGGCTGGAGGATACCATCGACCGTTATCCGGCCCAGCTCTCCGGGGGGATGAAGAAACGGGCCGCCATTGCCCGGGCCCTGGCCTCGGAGCCGGAGTATATTTTGTTCGACGAGCCGACCACAGGGCTGGACCCCATCGGGGTCTACAATATCTGTAACGTCATCCGGCGGCTCCAGGAGGAAGGGAAGACCGCCCTCTTGGTGACCCATGACCTGGAGACGGCCTTCAACGTTTCGGAGCGGTTCTCTTTCATCCACAAGGCGAGGATGGTCTTCGAGGGGAGCCGGGAGGAGATGCTTGGCTCGGCGCTCCCCGCCATCCGGGAGTTTCTCACGCCAACAGACGAATCGCTCTTCACGGTGAACCGGAAGCCGGGAGGGGAGCTTTGAAGCGTGAGGGGAAAGGCGCGAGGAGTGAAAAGGGTGGGCCGTGCTTCCATTCGGTCCCGGAAGGAGTCTAGATGCAGCGAAGCGACAACATAACGTGGGCTCAGGTCAGGGTGGGGATCTTCATCGTCTGCGCCCTCCTCTTCCTTGCCGGAGGCATCATCCTGATGGGGCAGAAGAGCAAGCTCTTCAGCGCCACCGGCACACTTTCGGTCATCATGAACGATGTGGCCGGTCTGAAGGTTGGGGCGCCGGTCTGGCTGGCGGGGATTGATGTGGGGGTTGTGACCGGCGTCGGTTTCGAGAAACCGGAGAAGAGTAATGAGGTGGAGATCGTCCTGGAAGTGGACGAAGAGTCTCTGAAGAAGATCGGTGCCGATTCGGTGGTCACCATCAAGACCCGGGGGCTCATGGGGGAGAAGTATGTGGACGTCACGCCCAGTGCGTCGTATTCTCTCAAACCGCTTCACCGGCTCGTGGGGGTGCAGACCGTCCGCTTTGAAGATGTCATGAAGAAGGCGGACTCATCGTTCGAGATGCTCAACGGGATCGTCGGCCGGATCAATCAGGGAGAGGGGAGTCTGGGCCGGCTCACCAGGGACCCGAAGCTCTATGACAACCTGGCGCTCCTCTCTCGCCAGTTGGGGAGGGTCGTCAGCGACATCAATGGGGGCAAGGGGACTATCGGCAAGCTGATCGGGAGCAGTGAGCCTTATGACCGGTTGATTTCCATCCTGGAACGGGCCGATCGAACGCTTCAGGAGATCAGTGAGTCGGATGGGACCATGAACCGGTTTATTCACGACCGGCAGCTCTACGACAAACTGGTGCTCCTGGCCGACAAGAGCGTCCAGGCTGCCGAGGATGTGCGCGCGCTCAACCGGAAGATCTCATCCCCAGAGGGGACCATCGGCCTGCTCATCAATGATCGGAAGCTCTATGACAAGGGGACCGATCTCCTGACTCGCGCCGACAACTCTCTCAAGTCTCTGGAGGAGGTGGCCGCCCGGATCAACCGGGGTGAGGGGACCGCCGGAAAGCTGATAGGGGAGAGGGAGCTGTACGACAAGATGAACGGCATGGTGAATTCGGTGGACCTCCTGGTCAATGACATCAAGATGAACCCGGGCAGGTATGTGAAGTTTTCGCTATTTTGACAAGGAGTCTCCACGTGTTGCTGTTGAAAAGAAACCACTTGCTGCTCGGGCTGCTGTTCATCGTCCAGAGCCTGATCTCCGGCGTTGCCGCCGCGGAGGTCACCCCCCTGACCGCCGAGCGCCCCCGGGACGAAGCCTGCCGCTCGGAGTTGAAGAAGGAGTTGTCGACCCTGAACCTTACCGTGGAGGCGACTGACAAGGATCTGAGCGCCAACCTGAACCGGCTGCTCCCCAGGGAGCTGTACAAGGGGAGCACCGCTACGGCGGGGGTCACTGCAGTCGTCCTCAGAAACGGTCCGATTTTGGTGAGCTTCGCCGATAATTTCGTCTATCTCACCGTTCCGATCTCCCTTTCCCTCAGCTACCGGATGTTCGAAACCCCGGCCATCGCCAACAAGCTCAAGTTCAAGCTGGCGGCCGGGGTCACCCCGGAGTGGCAGGTCAACGCCCAGGTCTACTACCTGGGGCTCAACGACCTGGTGGCCGAGAGTGTGGGGATCGGCCCGATCTCCCTCAAACCGCGCAGCATCGTCGAAGGAATCATCCAGCCGCTGCAGCGGACCCTCTCGGATCTGATCAGCAAAAAACTCAATGAGCAGTTCCCCCTGAAGCTCCAGGCGGCCAAGGCGTGGGGCTCGGCCCAGAAGCCGATCCTTCTGAACAAGGAGTATGGCGCCTGGCTGAAGCTGACCCCCCGGGAGGTGCGGCTCTATCCCTTCTACGCCCAGAACAACCGGATGCAGCTGAGCATGGGGCTTCGCTCCTATGCCGAGATGGTCGTGGGGCCTGAACCTCCGCTGTTGCTTCCCGTGCCGCTCCCCGGTCTGAAGCTGGTGGCCGACACGGATCGGGCATTCCGCATTGCCCTCAATACCGATCTTTCCTATAAGGATATTCTGGGGATCGCTTCTCCCCTCTTGCTCAACAAGGAGCTGGGGAGTGACGGGAAGAGCGTCATCCTGAAGAGTCTGGATCTCTACGGCAACGGCGACAAGCTGATGATCAAGGTGGAGGCCACCGGCTCCCTGGACGGGACCTTCTATCTCACCTGCCGGCCGACCTTTGATCCCAAGACGAACCTCTTCTCCGTGGAGGATGTGGATTTTGATATGCAGACCAAGAGCCTGCTGCTCCGCTCGGCCGACTGGTTTCTCCACGGGATGATCAGGAGCCGCATTCAGGAAAAGCTCAACATGGATCTGACCCAGCGGCTGGAGCAGGCGCGGGAGATGGCCGGCAAGGCCATGGCGCGGATCACACTGGCGGACAATGTCTTTCTGACAGGGAACGTGAAGACGGTGAGGCTCAACGATGTCATGGTGCAGAAGGCGAAGATCTCCATCCAGCTGTACGCCGAAGGGGAGACCGCCATCATGTTTCACTGACGGCGACCGGATAACCCTGCAGCCAGTATCAACAACAACTCTAAAAATGAGGGAACCGTATGCACAACATCGTCCGGCTGGCAGTGACCTTCTCCCTTCTCCTGACGGCGGTTTCCGCCTTCGGCCAGGGGCTGGAGGAGAAGGTGAAGGAGCACACCCTGAAGAACGGCATGAAGCTCCTCATGGTGGAGCGTCATACCTCCCCCACGGTTTCCGCCTGGATCCGCTACCGGGTGGGAAGCGTGGATGAACGAAGCGATGAGCGGGGGCTCGCCCATCTCCTGGAGCATATGCTCTTCAAGGGGACAAAAACCCTGGGCACCACCGACTACGCCAAGGAGAAGCCGCTCCTGGACAGGATCGAAGTCACCGCCCAGGAGCTGATGGCGGAGAAGGCCAAGCGGGAGAAGGGGGAGAAGGCAACGGTCACTCGCCTGGAGCAAGAGCTGGCCGCCCTGGAAAAAGAGGCGGGCGCCTACTCCGTGAAGGAGGAGTTCTTCGAACTCTACTCCAAGAACGGCGGTAACAACTACAACGCCTTTACCAGCAAGGATGGCACCACCTACCTCATCAGCCTCCCCTCCAACAAGCTGGAACTCTGGGCTGCCATCGAGTCGGACCGGATGAAGAACCCGGTGCTCCGGGAGTTCTATACGGAGCGCTCTGTGGTGATGGAAGAGCGGCGGCGAACCTATGACAGCGAACCCGAGGGGCAGCTCTGGGAGAATTTCCTGGCCATCGCCTTCGTGGCCCACCCCTATGGTCAGCCGACCATCGGCTGGATGTCCGATATCGAAAACCTGACCCGGACCAAGGCTGAAAATTTCCTCCATACATACTATGCCCCCAACAACGCCATCGTGGCCGTGGTGGGAGACATCGACCCGGCGAAGACCATCGCCCTGGCGGAACGGTACTTTGGCGATGTCCCGCCCGGAACCCCGGTAGCGCCGGTGGCGGTGGAGGAGCCCCGTCAGCCGGGGGAGAAGCGGGTCGACCTGAAGCTCGATTCGGAGCCGCACCTTATCATCGGTTTTCATAAGCCGGTCTACCCTGACCCGGAAGATTATGTCTTTGATGTCATCGACGCCATCCTGGCCGACGGTCGGACCTCCCGGCTGTACAAGAGTCTCGTGCAGGAGCGGCAGCTCGCCGCCGAGGTCTCCACCTTCTCCGCCCCGGGGAGCCGCTACCCCGATCTCTTCATTATCGCCGCCACCACCCGGAGCCCCCATACTCCCGCCGAGGTGGAGCAGGCCATTGACGCCGAGATCGACAGGCTGAAAAATCAGCCCATGACCAAGCAGGAGCTGCAGCAGATTCTCAACCGGATGGAGTATGAGGAGGTCCGGCAGATGGGCTCCAACGGCGGCCTGGCCCGCAACCTGACCGAATACGAGGCGACCACCGGGAGCTGGCGTTACCTGATAGAGCACAGGAAGAAGCTCGCCACGGTTACCCCGGCCGATGTCATGCGGGTGGCGACGAAATATTTCACAGGGGAAAACCGGACGGTGGGGACCATCACCCGGAAGGAGGGGACAAAATGAGATACTTGCGCACTGCGCTTCCCCTGACAGTGTTACTGCTTGCCGTGGCCGGCTGCGCAGGTCCGGCGATGGTTGCGAATCCGCGGACCATGACCTTTGCTCCCATGAGGTACGAGATCCCCGCGGCCGAGCGGTTCGTGCTCAAGAACGGGATGGTCGTCTATCTGATGACCGACCGGGAGCTCCCCCTGGTCAACGTCACCGCGTATGTCGGCGCCGGCAGCATCTATGAGCCGGCTGACAAGGTCGGCCTGGCCGGGCTCACCGGAGGAGCCCTCCGGAGCGGTGGCGTCACCGGGGTCACGCCGGAACAGCTCGATGCGGAGCTGGAGTTCATGGCTTCTTCCGTGGAGTCCGGCATGGGGGGTGACCTGGCCACTGTCTCTCTGGCCACCCTCACCAGGAACCTTGACCGGACCCTGGAGCTTTTCGGGGGGGTGATGATGAGCCCATCCTTCGATCCCGGCCGGTTTGACCTCTCGGTCAAGAAGAGCCTGGAGGCGCTTCGGCGACAGAACGATGATCCCAAGGGGATCGCCGATCGGGAGCTGAGGAGAGCGATCTTCCACGACCACCCCCTGGGGCGTTACCCCACCCCCCAGACGGTGAAGGCGATCTCTCGTGAGGAGCTAATCGGTTTTCACAAAAAATATTACCACCCCAACAACGTCATCCTCGCGGTTTCCGGCGACATCGGTCGGGAGGAGCTGACTGAGAAGCTGACCAGGGTATTCGGCGGCTGGGAGAAGGTGAACGTCGACTTCCCCGCGGTGGCGCAGCCCGACATGACGCTTAACCCCGCCATGCTCTTCGTGAAGAAAGAGGTCAATCAGTCGGCGATCCGGATGGGGCATATGGGGATCACCAAGGATAACCCTGACCTCTACGCCATCAGGGTCATGGATTTTATTCTCGGCGGAAACGGCTTCAACTCCCGACTCATGGCTGAAATCAGAACCAAACAGGGGTTGACCTATAACGTGGACAGCTCCTTCGAAATCGGCCGGAGGTTCCCCGGTCCCTTCATTGCTGAGGCCGAGACCAAGTCAGAGAGCACCGCCAAGACCATGGGGCTCATGCTCGATATCATGGCCGGCATGACCCGTGAGCCGGTATCGGAGCAGGAGTTGAGCCTGGCCAAGGAGTCCATGGTCAACTCCTTTGTCTTCGGTTTCACCAAGAGCGACATGATAGTCAACCAGCGGGCGCGCCTGGAGTACTACGGTTATCCCAAGAATTATCTGGAAGAGTACCGGGAGAACATCGCCCGGGTCAACCGTGAAGATGTTCTTAGGGTGGCCAGGAAGTATCTGCATCCGGACCGGCTAATCAAGGTCGTCGTCGGTGATGACGCCAAGTTCGACAAGCCGCTTTCCGGCTTCGGTACGGTACGGCTGGTGACGCCGGAGAACTGGAAATAGGGGAGTTTATCCTCCCGTGAGCGAATACCGCTTGACAATGCGGAGCGCTCCAGGCTATATATCCGAACCGTTGGTATCCGGGGAGTCGAGAACCACTCTCCAATGGCGACACTATGCGGGAAAGATGAACACGGAGAGATGGCCGAGTCGGCCGAAGGCGCTCGCCTGCTAAGCGAGTATACTGGGAAACCGGTATCGAGGGTTCGAATCCCTCTCTCTCCGCCATTTATTCTTAGCATAAAATTAATAAGTTAAGCCTTGCTTTCTTTTTTGTGTGGCACATTAGCCATGCAGAAAGGGCAAGGCTTTTCTTGTCTGCAGCTATCTTCTTGACCGCCGTGGTCACTTTGCTATAAATTGACGATAGTAGAGAGAAAGTCCGTTTAGATACTGGTCACCTGGTAACGTCTGCCCGGCATTTTTTGCAAGAGTTCCCGCAGGAGAATGGATGCAGCTGATGCGGAATGTGCTTCTTTTTGTCGGTGGAATGTCAAGCGCGCTTTTCTTGCTGGCCTCTTGCCGCAGCAGTGAGGAAAAAAGTGTCGAAACAGCAGCTCATGGCTTAAGCATCAAGACGCAGAGTACCATAGTGGAACCGCCTGTTTCCAAAGGGAAATGGCGGGCGGTGGTTGTGGCTGTTTCTGACAGGAAAAGCGGTAAGGAGCTTATCTGTGAGGTTGCCGTAGGCTCTCAGGTTGCTGTACCGGCTTCGGACATCTCCATCGCGGTGGACAATTTCCTCCCCGACTTCACCATGCAGGGAACAGTTCTTACCTCCGAGAGCAATGAACTGAAAAATCCTGCAGCCCGAATCAGGGTCTTTGAAGGAGGTAAAGAGATCTTTAAAGGATGGCTCTTTTCGCTGTTTCCCACCACGCACTCCTTCCAACATCCCCGCTACAGTTTCACCCTCAAGGGTTTTATCCCGGCTAAATAACTACGTTATTCAATGTCCCTCTACTCTGCTTTTCTGGGCAGGATTTGTGGCGCTGCTGCAGTTGAGCCGACCTCCCACTTCTCTGTGCGAAAGTGATCCGTAGGGAAAAGCCTTGCTGTTATAGGCGGATTTCGGGTAGTATCCGATTCCACAAGAGGCCTTTCACGTGAACAGATATCAAGTGCTCAACATAGTTCTTTCCCTCGCCATCGTCATCACTCTTGCATCCTTGACGGCCCAGATCATCGGATACCGGATCGGCCACCTCCTTCCGGCTAAGTTGGGGGCAAAACAGAGCTCCCCTGATACGGTTGCGCCGGAGGAGTTGGCGACCTTCGCCCCGATTCTGGAGAAGGGACTGTTCGGCAAGGCGACAGTGGGGAAACTGTCGCCGCTGCTCAAGGATTCTCCGGCTTCCGGCGCCCCGACGACCACCCCTGTCACCGATCTGCTGTTATTGGGGACCGCGATCGGCTCCTTTCGGGAGTCCTTTGCCCTGGTCCAGAAGACGAGCTCCAAGGAGGAGCGGGTCTTCCGGTTGGGAGAAAAGGTCTATGACGCGGGACCGCTCCTGGCGGTGAAGTCGGATCGAGTGGAGATCGACCTCCATGGCAAACGAACTCCCCTCTTTATGCCCAGTTCCGCGCCGCCAACCGCTCCTGTTGCGGCCCTGGGGACCATGCCCGGTTCGGCTGTCGCCCAGACCGGCGCCGGGAGTTTCGTCATCGACCAGAAGGCCCTCAACGCCACCTTGGACAACATCGGCCAGGCCATGACCGACGCCCGCCTTCTCCCCAGCATGAAGGAGGGGAAAGTGGAGGGGTTCCGGATCTCCGAGGTCAAGCCTGCGGGGGTCTTCGGCATGGTGGGGATGAAGAACGGCGATGTGCTGCTCCGGATCAACGACTTCGCCATTGATTCCCCCGAAAAAGCGATCCAGTCCCTGGCGGCGCTCAAAGGGCAGACCCGGCTCAAGCTCGACATGGTCCGCGACGGTCAGCCGACCACGTTCAATTACGACATACGATAGAATCGGCGCTGGACACTGGGCGCGTGGATCTGGAATACCGCATGAAATAGAGCCAGTGGTCGTAATTTTTAATTTGTAATTCTGATTTCTTCCGGAGGCTTCGGTGAAGCACTGCTTAAGAACTTTTGTTGCCGCGCTCCTTCTGTTGCTCCTTACTGTCCCCGCGTGGGCCGGCAGGGGGGTGGTTCTCAACTTCAGCGACGTGGACATCTCCACGATGGTGAAATTCATCAGCGATCTCACCGGGAAGAATTTCATCCTGGACGACCGGGTGAAGGGGAAGATTTCGGTCTATTCGCCGGCCAAGCTCACCACGGACGAGGCGTTCAATGTCTTTACCTCGGTCCTGGAGCTGAAGGGATTTACTATCGTCCCCTCGGGAAAGGTCCTGAAGATCGTTCCGCTGGCCTCGGCCAAGCAGGCGGGAACCAGGGTCTTGAGCGGAACCGACCGCTCCCCGGTCAATGACGCCTATATCGCCCGGGTCATCTCCCTGAACAACATCTCCGCACAGGACGCCGTCTCCTTTCTTCAGCCGGTGGTCGCCCGCGACGGTCAGATCACCCCCTTCGGGCCGTCGAACCTGCTTCTGGTGGTGGACGCCGCCAACAACATCCAGAAGGTCTTGGACATACTGGCGCTCGTCGATACTCCCCAGCGCCGCGAAGGGGCGGAGCTGCTCTTCCTCAAGAACGCCCCCGCCGACAACGTGGCCACGCTGGTCAGGGAGTGGCTCGGCGGTCGGGACAAGGGGCAGAAGGGGACGGGAACCCCGGCGGCGACCGGCGGCGGGATCATCATCCCCGATAGCCGCCTCAACGCCCTGGTCCTCTTCGGCAGCGACAAGGACAAGGAGGATATCAAGCGGCTGGTTGCCCTCATCGATATCACCTCCCCAACTTCCAGCGGCAAGATCAATGTCTATTTTCTCGAGTACGCCGACGCCACAGAGATGGTCAAGGTGCTCGACGGCTTCATAAAAGGGGCCGGCGCAGCCACCGCCAGCCAGCAACCGGGAGCGACTCCCGGTCAGCAGTCCCCCTTCGAAAGCAGCAAGATCAGCGTCATCGCCGATAAGCCGACCAACTCCCTGGTCATCGCCGCCTCGCCTAACGACTACCAGAGCCTCCATGCGGTCATCCAGAAACTCGATAAGCGCCGTCGCCAGGTCTATGTCCAGGCGACCATTGCCGAGATCTCTCTCACCAAGGCTGACGCCATGGGCAGCCAACTGGCGATAGTCCTCGGGGGGACGTCCCAGAGCGGCGCCGGCGCCATCGCTGTCGATCCATTCAATCTGTTTGCGGGCAGCACCCCCCAGACCGCCGCAATCATCGCGCTCCTGACCAAGCTGGGCAAGAACGCCAATCTCATCGGGACCGTCAACGCTCTCTCTTCCAACGGTGTTCTTAACATCCTCTCCACGCCGAACATCCTCACTTCCGATAACAAGGAGGCGGAGATTTTTGTCGGAGAAAATGTCCCGTTTGTCAGCAGTTTCCAGCAGAGCGCTTCATCGGTAGCCAGTAATCCGATCCAGTCCGTGGAGCGCAAGGACACCGGCATCATGCTCAAGATCACCCCCCAGATCACCGAGGGGGATTACATCAAGATGGATGTCTATCAGGAAATCTCCGCCATCAAGCCGACCGCGACCAGTACCAGTACGGTCAACCCCGCCGACCTTATTACCACCAAACGCTCAGCCAAGACCTCCGTTGTGGTCAAGAATAACGAGACCATCGTCATCGGCGGACTGATCGGGAGCAAGGAGACGGAAAGCATAAGTAAGATTCCGTTCTTGGGAGATATTCCGCTCCTGGGTTGGTTATTCAAGAGCAAGAGCACCAGTGTGGACAAGACCAACCTGATAATCCTATTGACACCGCAAGTGGTCAAGGACGCTGCAGATATGAACGAAATTACCGAAAAACGTCGGGAGCGGTTCAACGAGTTCATGCAGGATACGAAACCGCTGGACATCCCCGCGGAGATCAACCGCACACCATGACCCTACCCGTTGACATGGAAACCGTCGCCCTCCGGCTCGGCATCACGTTTCAACCCCGGGTGGAAGACAGCCAGGTGGATGCCGCCTATCTGACGCGACTCCCGCTGACCTTTGCCCGGGGCAATCTGCTCCTCCCCTTAAGGGATGAGGATGGCTGTCTCCTGGTGGCCTCGGCCAATCCGGCCAATTTTGCGGCTCTGGACGAACTGCGCGGGCTCTACACCCTGCCGCTCCGGGTGGTGGCGGTCCCCCGGCAGGAGCTCCTGGACGCCATCAACCGGCTCTACTCCCGCAACTCCGGTTCGGCGCGTGAGGTGGTGGAAGAGCTGGAGGGGGAAGAGCTCTCAACCCTCGCCACCGCCTTCTCCGGCCCCAAGGATCTCCTGGACCTGACCGACGAGGCCCCGGTGATCCGGCTCCTCAACTCCATCCTCTTCCAGGCGGTGAAGGAGCGCTCCAGCGACATCCATATCGAGCCCTACGAGCGGGAGTTAGAGGTCCGTTTCCGGATCGACGGCCTCCTCTATCCCATGCTCTCCCCCCCCAAGGTGATTCAGGAGGCGCTCATCTCCCGGGTCAAGATCATGTCGGGCTTGAACATCGCCGAGAAGCGGCTCCCCCAGGACGGCCGGATCAGGGTCATCGTGGCGGGGCGTGACGTTGATATCCGCGTCTCCATCATCCCGACCTTTTTCGGGGAACGGGTGGTCTTAAGGCTCCTGGACAAGAACAAGGGGCTTCTCACCCTGGAGGACATGGGACTCTCTCCCCGGGACGTCTCCGCGACCCACCGGATCCTCTCCCGGACCAGCGGCATCATCCTGGTAACCGGCCCCACGGGAAGCGGCAAGTCCACCACCCTCTATGCGGCCCTCAATCATCTCAACTCTCCGGAAAAAAATATCATCACCATCGAGGACCCCATCGAGTACCAGCTCAAGGGGGTCGGCCAGATCCAGGTCAACGCCAAGATTGACCTGACCTTTGCCGCAGGGCTCCGCTCCATCCTTCGCCAGGACCCGGACATCGTCATGGTGGGGGAGATCCGTGATGCGGAGACCGCCGAGATCGCCATGCAGGCCTCCCTCACCGGTCACCTGGTTCTTTCAACCCTCCATACCAACGATTCGGCTACCGCAGTGAGCCGGCTCATCGACATGGGGATCGAGCCGTTCATGGTGGCCTCATCCCTCTCCGCGGTACTGGCCCAGCGGCTGGTCCGGGTCCTCTGCCCCCACTGCAAGGAGGAGTACACCCCCGACCGGGAGTACCCCGGGATCGTGCTCCCGCCGAGACTCTACCGGAGCAGGGGGTGCGACAAATGCTTCAACCTGGGGGCGCTGGGAAGGACCGGTCTCTACGAGCTCCTCCTCGTGGACAGCGAACTCTGTTCCATGATTATCCGCCAGACCCCCGCCGGGGTCATCAAGGAGTATGCCGTCTCCCGAGGGATGCGGACTCTTCGTGATGACGGCCTGGCTAAGGCGGCGGCGGGGATCACCTCCATAGAGGAGGTGCTCCGGGTGACCCAGGAAGAGTATGCCGACCTTTCATTATAAGGCCTACGCCTCCGGCGGCAGGGAGAGCATCGGCGCCATAGAGGCCGATGGCCCCACTGAGGCGCTGCAGCTTCTCCGGCAACGGGGGCTCTATGCCACGGAGGTGACCCCCTCCAGCGGAGCAGGGGGGAAGAAGGCGCTCTTCCGGCGCGGGATCCCCCTGGCGGAACTCTCTCTCATGACCCGGCGGTTGGCGACCCTGGTGGGGGCGGCCGTGCCGCTCTACGAGGCGATGACCACCCTCTACGAACAGGAGGCCGATGGGGAGATGAAGCGGGTCGTCTCCCGAATCAGGGACCGGCTGGCTCAGGGGAACACCCTGGCCGCGGCCATGGGGGCGGAACCGGCGCTCTTCGGTGAAAGCTATATCAGCATGGTGGCGGCCGGCGAGGCGGGGGGGGCGCTGGAGATCATCCTGGAGCGCCTGGCCGACTTTCTGGAAGATCAGCAGGCGGTGCAGAGCCGGATTACCACGGCCCTGGCCTACCCGATTCTTATGATGATCGTCGGTGTCGGCGTCATGCTCTTTCTCCTGGCCTTCGTTATTCCCAAGATCGTGGTGATCTTCGAACAGAGCAAGGCGGAACTCCCTCTCATCACCACGCTCCTCATCAAGACCAGCGCCCTGCTCCGCTCGGGGTGGTGGGCGCTCCTCATTGTCGCCGTCTCCGGCCTCTTCGCCTATCGCAAGCTCATGGAGAGCGAGGCGTTCCACTTCGGCCGAGACCGGCTCTTCCTGCGGCTCCCCGTTGCCGGCACTCTCCTGACGACCCTGGTCCTCTCCCGCTTCGCCCGGATTCTGGGGTTGCTCCTCACCAGCGGGGTCCCGGTCATCCGGGCCACAGAGATCACCGGAGATGTGGTAGTCAACCGGGTCTACCGGGCATTTCTTCACGGGGTGCGGGAACGGTTGGCCGAAGGGGCCGGCCTCTCCGGCGCCCTGAAGAGCAGTCCCCTCTTCCCGCCGCTGCTGGTCCATATGATCGCCGTGGGGGAAAAGGGGGGAGAGCTGGAGCAGATGCTCCTCAAGGCGGGGAATGCCTACGAGAAGGAGTTTGACACGGCCATCACCCGCTCCATGGCGCTCCTGGAACCGTTTCTCGTTCTCGGCATGGGATTGGCCGTCGGCATCGTCGTCCTCGCCGTCCTCCTGCCGATCTTCCAGTTGAACCAGCTGGTGAAGTAAGGAACATTATCGTGGTCAATTTTGACTGAAACCAATTCGGAGGAAATTCCATGAACCACGCTGTCAGGAACAACCGCGGCTTTACCCTCATCGAAATCATGGTGGTCATCGTCATCTTGAGTCTGTTGGCGGTGCTGGTAGGGCCGAAGATCATCGGCCGTTCCGATGACGCCAAGGTTGCCGACGTCAAGGTGCAGATCAGGAACATCGAGACGGGACTCAAGCTCTACAAGCTGGACAGCGGCATCTTCCCCTCCACGGAACAGGGACTGGAGGCGCTGGTGGTCAAGCCGACCTCCGGCACTATCCCCAAGAACTGGAAGGGGGAAGGATATCTGGAGAGCAAGAGCATTCCCAAAGACCCCTGGGGCAACCCCTATATCTACCTTTCTCCCAGTGAGCATGGCGACTATGAACTCTGCTCCGAGGGCGCCGATGGGGTCAAGGGAGGAGACGGGAAGAACGCCGACATCTGCAGCTGGGATATGAAGTGAGAGAGAGGCTCGGGGTAAACCCAGAACCTGGAACCCGGAACCTGGAACCTGGGGGCTTCACCCTCATCGAGATGGCGGTGGTGCTGCTCATCATAAGTATCACCGCCCTGCTGGTCATGCCGCGGCTCTTTCCCGGCGACGGTGCGGCCTTGAAGAGTTCAGCCCGTACCCTGGCGTCTGCCCTCCGGTATCTCCAGAATCAGGCCATTGCCACCCGCACCGATTACAACCTGAAATTCCGCTTTCCCGATGGAGACATCGGGGTGAGTACGGTTTCTCCCACGGGTGAGGAGGGGGCGCCCGGCGACGTCGCCCTGCGGGAGCGACTCCTGGCGGAAGGGGTCTCCGTGGAAGATCTGGTCCTCACCTCACTGGGGCGGGTCAACGAGGGGGAGGTGGTCGTCAGGGTCGGCATGGCGGGGCTCCAGGAGCTCCTGACCGTTCATCTCAAGTCCCGAGGCGGCGCATACACGGTCATCGCCTACCCGGTGAGCGGCAAGGTGCGGATCGAGGAAGGGTACCAGGAAGCGGCCCTGTGAAGGGGTTTACCCTGCTGGAGGTCATGATCGCCCTGGCGATCATGACCGGGACGCTCCTCACGGTCATCGGCGCCTTCAATCACCATCTTTCTCTGGTGGGGCGGGACCGGGAGGAGACCGTGGCGCTCCTCCTGGCCAGGGGGAAGCTGGAAGAGTTGGAGATGACCCCCATGGAGAGCCTCACCGGTCAGGAGGGGACCTTTGCCCCGGACCGGCCGGATCTCTCCTGGAAGCTCACCCTCAAACCGACGGCCGTTACGGGACTTCGGCAGTTGACCCTCACGGTGCAGTGGGATGACAAACAGAAGAGTCTCTCCCTTGATCATTACCGATAGGCGCGGCTTTACCCTCCTGGAGCTGCTCGTGGCCTTGGCGCTCCTGGTCATCATTGCCGCGGCGGTGTACGGCAGTTATTTCAGTGTCATCCGTGGGCGGGACTCGGCGCTGGCCGGGATGGAGTCGCTCCGGGAGACCACCGTGACTCTGGCGCTCTTGAGAAAGGAAATCTCCTCGGCGCTCTTTCGGAGCGGCGACAAGAGGCTCTTTTTCGTGGTGGAGGACCGGGATCAGTTCGGCAAGCCGGCCTCGAACCTCAGCTTCACGACCCTGGGAATGACCCGTTCGGGGGATACCCCCTCCTCAGACCTGCGGGCGGTACGCTATCAGACCAGGGAGAAAGAAGGGAAGCTCCTTCTGGCCCGGTCGGAAAAGGAGCTCTTCTTCGACATCGACCCCCAATTCTATCCCCAGATGGAGGAGCTGGAGGGGTTCCTGGTGGAGTGCTATGACAGCGGCAAGTGGGTCCGAAGCTGGGACACGGCCCTCAACGCCAGGCTTCCCGAGGCGGTGCGAATCACCCTGACCGTGAAGGATGGGGACAAGAGTATCTCCTACCGGACCTTCGTCCGGCCGAGAGTCCGGCAATGAGAAGCCAGCGGGGCTTTGCCCTCATCATCACCCTCATGGTCACCACGCTCCTCGTGGCCCTGGTCACCGAATTCATCCGCGAAGTCTATGTGGAGACGACTCTGCGGAGGAGCTACCGCGACGGGGAGCAGGCGCTCCTCATGGCCGATTCGGGGATACGGGGGGGGGCAAAACTGCTGCAGTCGGTCCTGGCGGCCCAGAGTTACAGCTCGCTCAACGACTCCTGGAAGGTGATGCCGCTTCATATGGAGGACGAGCGGGGGGTGCTGGATCTGGTCATTGAGGAGGAGAGCGGCAAGCTCAACCTCAATATCGTCATCCCCCCCACCGGGGAGTATTCCGGCACGTACTATGCCGGAGTCATGACCCGACTGTTGACACGGCTCAAGCTCCCCACGGAGCTGATTGAGCCGCTGTCTGACTGGATCGACGAGAATGAGGATCCGCACCGGAGTGGCGCCGAGGCGAACTGGTATCAGCGGTTGAAGCCCCCCTATGTTCCCCGTAACGGACCGTTACAGACACGAGAGGAGCTACGGCTGGTCAAGGGGTTCACGAGCTCGATCTTCGAGGCGCTCCGCCCTTTTGTGACGGTCTACTCCGATAGCCCCGGTTCTCTGGTCGCGCCGATCAACATCAACACTGCCCCCCCGGAGCTCCTGCTCTGTCTGGATGAGTCCCTCACCGATGACCTGGTGAAGCGGATCATTGACCGGCGCAAGAGTCAGCCGTTCACGGCGCCATCGGAGCTGGTGAAGGTTGCGGGGTTGGAGCAGATAGGAACTCGCCTCCAGACGCGGATCACAACCAAGGGGGCGGTCTACCGGCTCCTGGCCACGGCAAGGATCGGCGAGACCGCACGAACCACCGAGGCGGTGCTGCGGTTGAGCGGGGGGAGCCCGGAGTTCCTCTACTGGCGGGAGTACTGAAGGGAAGCAAGAAGAGCGGTCCGCGTGTAACTCACGAAAACGCGGAGAGTCGAGAGTTGCATTTTTTCAGAATTAGGAACTTTGAGGTTGAGATGGGCTTTATTGTAATCGAACTCCTGCGGAGCGAGTCGGTGGTTACCCGGTTCAGGGTAAGCGGTCGGACCACCGTCTGCGAACAGTCCCAACGACTGTCGGCCGACAGCGTCGCCGAACTCCCCGCGTTTCTGGAAGCGGCTGCTGCTGCGCGCCGGGAGGACGACACCATCATCCTGGCGGTAGAGCCATCGCTCCTCTCCTGCCGGGAGCTCTCACTCCCCTTGAAGGAGCGGCGTAAGATCAGGGAGATCCTCCCCCTGGAGCTGAAAGGTGAGACCGCCTGCGACACCGAAGAGCTGGTTTTTGACTGTCTGATGCGTGGCGACGGTACCCAGCTTGCGGTCTGGTGCCGGAAACGGGAGCTCTCCAGCCGGATCGAACTCCTTGGGGCTGTCGGCCTGGAGCCGCAGCTGGTCACCGTCGCCGTCTGCTCCTGGCGTCATCTCCTCCCTCCTGGAGATGTAAAGGGGACCGTCCTCCTGGCTGATCCATCCGGCGCGGCGCTCTATCGTGATGGCGAGCCGCTCCTCTTCAGGACCTTCTGGAGTCAGGAGCCGGAACTGGAGATCCGGCGCAGCTGCGCCGCCCTTGACCTCACCGAAGGGATCACGGTGGAGCGGATCTACCTCCTCGGCGACCTGGCAGGGGTGGCGCTTCCCGGGGGGGAGGAGGGGTGGCTGCCGCTCCCGATGGCTGCGGAACGGGAGAGCGCCTTCGGAGGTGACTATCCGGCGGCTGTGGTTGGGGCGAACGCCTGGGCAGTGGTCCAGGCAGCCCGGAAAGGGGAGCTTGTCAACTTTCGCCATGGGGAGCTGGCCTGTCTCTCCGGCTCGCGAGGGCGCCGGAAAAAGCTGATGGTTTCCACCGTTCTCGCCGTGATTGCCATCGGTATCTTCTGCGCCGACCTGGGGCTCCGGTATGCGTTCGTCAGGAGAGACCTGGAATCTCTCAACGGCTCCATCAGCTCGATCTATAAGGAGCTCTTCCCCAAACGGAAGAAGGCGGTGGACGAGGTGGGCGAGGTGAAATCGGAGATCAAGAGGCTTTCCGGCGCCGGCGCCGGAATCGGCGCCCTGGCCCTGCTGAAGAAGCTGGCAGAGCTCAAGGGGGACGACATCACCGGCTTCTATGAGACAGAGATCGAAGGGAGCCAGCTGCAGCTCAAGGGAGACGCCCGCTCCACCCAGGCGGTCACCGAGTTCAAAAACCGGGCTGGCGCCGCATTGACCGGGGTCGAGGTCAGCGAGATCCGGACGAAGCCCGACGGCAGCGCCACGTTTACCCTCCGGGGAACGCTTAAAGAGGAGGCGCGATGAACAGGCTCGACTCGCTCCGTGACCTCTTCCGGGAGATGGACCGCCGGACACGCCTCTCCTGGGGGATCGGCGTCGCCCTGCTCCTGCTCCTGGTCATCGCCGTGACAACGCTCTCCGGCGCCATCACTACCCTCTCCCGCAAGCGGGTCTCACGGGAGGCCGAGCTCCGAGAGCTCATGCTCCTCAAGCAGCGGTATCAGAGCCTGAAGAAAGAGTCGGAACGGTTGGCCAACCGTCTGGCTGCAGTGAAGGGGGACGACTCTCCCGGGCGGGTCACGGAAGAGGCCGCGATCAAGGGAAAGCCGGTGCAGATCCGGCCGCTCAAGGGGGAGGAGCGGTCAGGGATGCAGGAAGAGCTGGCTGAGGTGAAGATCGAGGGGCTCACCGCCAACGAGCTGGTCAATCTCCTCCACCGGCTGGAAAAGGGGGCAAAACCGGTCATCTTGAAAAAACTTCTCGTGAAGAGCCGCTTCGATGATCCGGCGAAGCTGGACGTCACCCTCACCGTAGCTCTGATCAAGGCGCTGGCGCCGGAGAAGCGGTGACCGCGAGACAGAAGCTCGCCACGCTCGTTGCACTGGTGCTGCTCTTTCCGCTCCTGGTCATCTTCTTCATTCCGGCGGAGTTGCTGGAGGGGCTGGTCCAGAGGGGGCTGGCCCAGGAGGGGTACAGCTTCACGGCCGGCCGGTTCGGCAAGGCCTTCCCCCTGGGGATCTCGGCCCGGGAGGTCACCATCGCCGACGGCCGGGGGGCGCTCCTCGCGTTGGACCGGCTGACCGTCCGTCCCGCGTTCATCCCTCTCCTGACGGGAACAGTCGCCTTGACCGCCGACGCCGCCATCGGCAGCGGGAGTCTCTCCGCTCTCTGGCGTGCGGGAAGATCGGGTGGGATCAGCGTCGACATTGCCGGACTCCCCCTTGAGCAGCTCCCCTTCTTCCGGAGCGTCACCGGCGCGACGGTAAAAGGGCTCCTTCGAGGAGAGCTCCGTCTCACCGGGGTCGCCCCCCGGATGAATGGTTTCATCAAGCTGGAGATCAAGGGGGGAGAACTGGCGGAGTTGAAGATCGGAGAACTGCCGCTCCCCGCTGTCAGCGATGAGGCGATCCAGGGGCTGCTCCGGGTCAAGGATGGCCGGGGTCGGATCGAGAGCCTCACCTTTGCAGGGAGCGGTCTCTATGCCCGGTTGAGCGGGGAGATTCCCCTGTCGGCCTCGGCCCCTCTGGAGCTCTCCCTGGAGTTGATGCCCAAGGCGGATTTCCTGGAACGGCAGAAGTTCGTCTTTCTCCTCCTCCTGAAATACCTGGATTCACCGGGGCACTACCGGATCCCGGTGCGGGGGAGCCTGGCCAAGCCGACAATCTTTTGAGGCGGGGGCGGGGTTCTATGTTCGAGGTTCAATGTTCTATGTTCTATGTTCTACGTTCTATGTTTCACTGTGACTTGTCGTGCTGTGCGGCCGAAAAATGCGACTGCTCCTGCTTTTCCAGTTTACTTCGAATGAAAAGTAGGTTTTAATGCGGGCAATTTCTGTTAAAAATGAGTTTCTGGAAGGAGTCTGTATGGAGATTGCTGCGTTGATCCTGGCCGCCGGCAAGGGGACCAGGATGAAATCCGAAATAGTTAAGGTGATGCATCCGTTGGCGGGGAAACCGATGGTCGCCTATCCGGTGGCCGTGGCCAAGATGGTGGGAGCATCCCGCATCGCCCTTGTGGTGGGGCACCAGGCAGAGCGGGTTCAGGAGTATTTCAACCGTGACGAGACGATCTCCATCGTCCTCCAGGAAGAGCAGCTCGGAACCGGTCATGCCGTGGCCTGTGCTGCGGAATTTCTGGCCGGCTGTGACGGCGATCTGCTGATCCTCTGCGGCGACACGCCGCTCATCACCGGGGAGACCCTCCGCTCCCTGGTGGCGACCCACAACCTGCACGGCGCCGCCATCACGCTCCTCACCGCCCGACTCCCCGACCCCTTCGGCTACGGCCGGGTCATCAAGGGGAGTGACGGCAGGATCCTCCGGATCGTCGAGGAGAAGGACGCCACCCCGGTCGAACGGGAGATCGATGAGATCAACTCCGGTATCTACTGCGTCAAGGCAGCCTTTCTCCGGGAGGCGGTGACCAGGATCGGCAATGATAACGTCCAGCAGGAGTACTACCTCACCGACATCATCGGTCTGGCAGACGAAGCGGGGCTTGCCTGCTACAGCTGCGCCGTTACCGACCCCGCCGAGGTGATGGGAGTGAACGACCGGGTCCAGATGGCTGCCGCCGGAGCGGTGCTCCGGGGCCGGATCAACGAAGCGCTCATGCTCTCCGGGGTCACTATCATCGATCCGGCGACGACCTATATCGAGCAGGGGAGCGTCATCGGCCGGGATACGGTCATCTTCCCCAATGCCGTCATCGGCGGCGGTACGGTCATCGGCGAGGGGTGCGTCATCGCACCGTCGGTGACCATCACCAACTGTCGTCTGGGTGATCGGGTGCAGATCAAGGCCGGTTCGGTGCTGGAGGAGTCGGTTATTCACAATGACGTCGCGGTGGGCCCCATGGCTCACCTCCGTCCTGGCACCGTGCTCAAGGAGCAGGTCAAGATCGGCAACTTTGTGGAGACCAAGAAGGCGGTCATCGGGGAGGGGTCCAAGGCGTCCCATCTCACCTACCTGGGGGATTGCTTCATCGGCAAGGATGTGAACATCGGCTGCGGCACCATCACCTGCAACTACGACGGCAAGAAGAAACATGTCACCATCATAGAGGACGGAGTCTTCGTGGGGAGTGACGTGCAGCTCGTGGCTCCGGTCACGGTGGGGAAAAACTCCCTCATCGCCGCCGGCACCACCGTCACTACCGACATCCCTCCTGACTCCCTAGCTCTCTCCCGAACCCCCCAGGTGAACAAGGAAGGGTGGGTGAAGAACAAGAGGGGCTCTGGGCACTAGGCGCTAGGCGCTGGTAAGAAACCTTGGCGCCGGGCAATATTGCTGAGAGGTACGAGCGGGATACCGATCCTGAAGCTGTCCGTTACCTGCGTATCTCAAAGGGTTCCCTCAGCGAGTTGCTGACGCAGACAGACATTGCCCATGCGGTAGGCTTCATAACTGACGAACGATATGAGCAGATAGAGGCTGCCGGCAATGAGCTTTCAGCCATGCTCGGCAAATTCATTGTGACACGACTCGGTAAATAACTCGCATGAAGGTGCCCGGAACGGGCCTGGGTTCTTCCCAGTGCCCAGTGTCCAGCGCCCAGCGCCCGGAGGATACATGTGCGGCATAGTCGGTTTCATCGGTAATCAGGAAGCGCCTCCTATCATCCTTGACGGACTCAAGCGTCTTGAGTACCGCGGCTATGACTCGGCCGGTATCTGCACCGTGGAGTCGGGCTGCGCCGAGATCCTCAGGAGCGAGGGAAAGCTCTTCAACCTGGAAAAGCTGCTCACCCTGCAGCCGCTCACCGGCTCTCTGGGGATCGGTCATACCCGTTGGGCAACCCACGGCAGACCTTCAGAGACCAACGCCCACCCTCACAAGGCGGGCTCCATCATCGTGGTTCACAACGGGATCATTGAGAACTACCTGGAGCTGAAAGAGCTCCTCAGCGCCACGGGGCATCTCTTCAAGAGCGAGACCGACACCGAGGTCATCTCCCATCTGGTGGAGGAGAAGTACCGGGAGTGCCGCAACTTCGAGCAGGCGGTACGGGAGGCGCTGGCGGAGCTCAAGGGGGCTTACGCGGTCTGCATCCTCTGTGAAGACGACAAGGATACCCTCATCGCCGCGAAGCAGGGCTCACCCATGGTGGTGGGACTGGGTGTTGGGGAATATTTCGTCGCGTCGGATATCCCGGCAATCCTCTCCCACACCAGGGAGATGGTCTTCATGGAAGACGGCGAGATGGCGGTATTTCACCGGGGCTCGGTGGCCTTCTCCACCATTGCCGGGGCGCCCCTGGAGAAGCAGAGCCGCCACATCGACTGGTCCCCCCTCATGGCTGAAAAGGGGGGGTATCGCCACTTCATGCTCAAGGAGATCTACGAACAGCCCCGGGCCATCCGGGATACCATCGCCGGTCGGCTCAATGAAACGGCGGGGGATGTCTTCCTGGAAGATCTGAAGCTGAGCGACCTGGAGTTGCAGGCCATTACCCGGGTGGTCATCATCGCCTGCGGCACCTCCTGGCACGCCGGGCTGGTGGGGAAATTCCTCATTGAGGCCAACTGTCGGGTTCCCGTTGAGGTGGACATCGCCTCCGAGTTCCGTTACCGCAATCCGGTCATCACCGACACCACTCTCATGATTCTTATCTCCCAGTCGGGGGAGACCGCCGACACCCTGGCGGCCATGCGGGAGGGGAAGAAGCTCGGGGCCAAGAACGTGGCCATCTGCAACGTGGTTGATTCATCCATCGCCCGGGAGTCGCATGGCGTGGTGTATACCCATGCCGGACCGGAGATCGGGGTCGCCTCCACCAAGGCCTTTGTCACCCAGTTGGCGGCCCTCTACCTCTTCACCATCCGTTTCGGCCGGGCCATCGGCGCCGTCGACCGGGTAAAGGGGGCGGCAATGATCGCCGACCTGGTACAGATTCCGGGGCTTTTGGAGAAGACTCTGGAGATGAACAGCGCCGTGGAGGCGGTGGCCAGGAACTACATGCATGCCCACGACTTCCTCTACCTGGCCCGGGGGATCAACTACCCCATTGCCCTGGAGGGGGCCTTGAAGCTCAAGGAGATCTCCTACATCCATGCGGAGGGGTATCCGGCCGGTGAGATGAAGCACGGCCCCATCGCCCTCATCGACGAGAATATGCCGGTGGTGGTCCTGGTTCCCAAGGACCGGCATTACGACAAGGTCGTCTCCAACATGGAGGAGGTCATTGCCCGAGGGGGGAGGGTCATCGCCGTCTGTACCGAAGGGAACGGGACGGTCCGGAACAAGGCCGAAGTGGTCCTTCATATCTCCCCCTGCAGTGAAGAGCTGGCCCCCATCCTTCTCTCCGTCCCGCTCCAGTTGCTGGCCTATCATGTGGCGGTCCTCAAGGGGACCGACGTGGACCAGCCCCGTAACCTGGCGAAATCGGTTACCGTGGAGTAGTCCATTTGGTGGGTAGGCCAGATAGTTGATATCACCAATATACCCTTCAGCTTCCCAAGCTAAGGGTCGCGGGTTCGAATCCTGTTTCCCGCTCCAGTAAAAACGAGGACTTATCCGATTGGGTAGGTCCTTTTTGCTGTTCTAGGCTCCAAACTGTTCTAAATCCTGAAATTGATCCAATACTTTTTTCCGGCGGCCGCCATGGGGTACTGCCTTTTCTGATGCCGGGTCTGGTTATATCCCGTGGAGAGGTGCCGGGTGCGGCAACTGCTCGAATCGATCCTCCCAATGAATCCATTGCCGCCTTTTTTGACGAATTCATGAGAAATCAGGATATTTTCAAAACTTCCATCTAATCTGCGCCGAATCGTAACAATCATCTGATAGCCTGCCGTTGCAAATTGATACAAGCGAGGTCAAGAATGAGAGTAGAAATTTGCCATGGCGCATTCAAGGCGCTCGGTGTCCTGTTCGTGTTCTCTGTCCTGTCCGGGTGTTCAGCGGGGAGTCGGGCCGTCGTCAGGGATGACTCCGCAGTTTCCGTGCAACTCACTTGCCGGATGCCCGATGGCAAAGTTCTCATGACCACGGATGAGTCAATTGCAACGTCGGAACGTTCCAGTCTCTATCTGCCGCGCAAGGAGAATGGCCCACTGCATCTCACCGCAGGGAACGCAGTGAGAGACATGGGGTCGCGGGGGGACCTGGATGTTGAACTGGCGAACGGGGCTGCCCGGTCTCTCGTCGGAATGTCCCCGGGGGAAACAAAACGGATCTCGATCACGGCCGATCCAATACCCGGTCCCGACGGCAAGCCGCGACTTCTTCCCATGGCCAGAGTTCGGCAACGTCCCAGGGAGATGAAATTGACTCGTGAGGAGTTTTCGAGCCGATTCGGGAAAAACCCCGAAATTGGTGCGGCAGTTATCCTGGATCCGGCGATTCCCGGCGCTGTGACAGAGATTACCGATACCGGAATTGTGATCAGGTTCAAGGCTACTCCGGGGACCGAAGTGGAGACACCTTTTGGAACAGGGGTCATCAGGGAAGGGAAAGACACCTATGAGATTGTTATCGGAGTGCAGGAAGGGTCAATTGTCCGAACCGGTCCTCTTCTTGGCCGCATCGTCTCGGTAACCGACCGGACGTTCACAATTGATTTTACGAAGCCGTTTGCCGGAGAAGAGCTGACGTGTGATATCGGTGTGTTGTAACCGGTGTTTTTATATGTCGAGCAATTAAACGATAATTAAAAAAATTAAGGTTAATATGACTATTCAATCCGGCGTACTGCGCAGAGCTTTAGTAGCGTTCCTGATAACGATATCGGTGGGAATTATCCGGCCGGAGCACCCGATGGCGGCAGAACTGCAATCTCTGGCCGGTGACGCAGCAGAACCGCCATCCCAGAGCGGTGAAGCGGCGGAAATCCCGACTCAGGCCGGTGATCCGCCAGAACCGGCGGCGGACGAAAGCGCGACCTTCGAGATCAACGGATTCATGGTGGAAGGGAACACGCTCTTTCCGGACAAACAGGATCGCATCTCGCTGCATGAATTTACCGGACCCGGCAAGACGGCGGCCGATGTGGAAAAAGCCCGTGACGCACTGGAGAAATTTTACCACGAAAAGGGATTTCCGACGGTATTCGTCAGCATTCCTGAGCAATCCCTCGAAGACGGCATCGTCAAGTTTCAGGTCATCGAAAGCACGATCAACAAAGTCACCGTAAGCGGCAACGACTACTTTTCCACTGAGCAGATCCTTGCAGACCTTCCTTCCCTGGCGCCCGGAGAAATCATTCACCTGCCGAAAGTCCAGAATGACATCAATCTGATCAATTCCTCGCCCGACATAAAGGTCGTGCCGAATCTCATTCCCGGCAGGGAGGTGGGGACTGTGGATGTGGAACTGAAGGTTGAGGACCGTCTGCCGTTTCATGGCAGTGCGGAACTCAACAACCGCTATACCGCGGGAACCACGGACCTGCGATTCAACGGAACTCTCCGCTACGACAACCTCTGGCAAAAAAAGCATGCAATCAGCATCCAGTATCAGACATCACCCGAAGATCTCAATGAAGTTCAGGCGGTTTCCGCAGCCTATTCACTCCCGATTCCCGGTCGGGATCAGGATCGTCTGGCCCTCTACGGCATCTATAACAAGAGCAATACCGCCTTTGGCGAGGGTTTCAAGGCTATCGGCAACGGCAGTGTTATTGGCCTGAGATATCAGTCGACGCTCCCGCAGTATCCGACTGTAACCCAGTACCTGAGCCTGGGGCTTGATTATAAGGATTTCAAGGATGAGACCGGCCTTTCGGGAGGTTCCTCGAATACCACATCCCCAATTACCTATGTTCCGTTTTCTCTAGCCTATGGGCTTACCCTTATGGACACCGGCGGCTACACCCAGTTCAGCGGGGCGGTTGATCTTTCGTTTCGGGGATTAACCACCGAATCGAATTTCGAGAACAAGCGTTATAACGCTCATGGCAACTACATCTATGCGACGCTCGGTGTGGAACGGACTCAGAACCTGCCCGCGGATATGGTGTGGTATGCGAAAGTCGACGGACAACTTTCCGACCAACCGCTTATTTCCAATGAACAGTACTCGGCAGGCGGGGTAGACAACGTCCGCGGGTACCATGAAAGTGAAATAATGGGCGATAATTCGTTTCATGTGAGTACGGAACTGCGTTCTCCCGAACTGTTCCAATACGGTCGCTACAAGGACAAACTGCGATGCACCCCCTACCTCTTTTATCAAGGAGCGTGGTTGGAGGTCATAGACCCGCTTCCCGGGCAGACGCGCCGGTTTGATCTCCAGGGAATAGGCCTTGGGATGCGTGGCGGAGCATGGGGGATTTTAGACTATGAGCTTGACCTGGGACATGCCCTGAAGAGCACCAGTTCCACGGCCAACGGTAGGAATCGGATCCATTTCTTCGTCAAGTATTCATTCTAGAAATCAGCTCCTGCCGGGAACGTCATTTCCGGTCCTGGCAAAGGAATTCGAACTATGAAACGACAACTGATCGCCATGGTGATCATACTAGCGACCAGCGTTAATCCGCTGTTCGTCGGGGCCGCCGGAGTTCCCGCCAATTTTGTCGCCGCCAATCGCACCCTGCCTCCGGTGGTCTCCCAAGTCCTGCCGGTCCCCCAGAACCCGGCGGCTCTGACGCAATCAGCTGTTATTCCGGGCGTTTCCAGCATTACCGCTTCACCCAGCTCGCTGGTGATCGATCAGAACCAGCCCCGGACTGTCATTGACTGGAAGTCCTTCAACATCGGGGCCAACTCCTGGGTCTATTTCAAACAGCAGAAAATGAAGAGCAATTCTGATGGCTCGGTGTACATCGATCCGGCCACCAGCCAGCCGGTATGGCAAAAGCAGCCCGACTGGATTGCTTTGAACCGGATACATGATCTGAATCCATCACAGATTTACGGCAAGTTGCAGGCTGACGGCAAGGTTTACCTGATCAACCAGAACGGGATACTCTTTGGCGCCGGTTCACAGGTAGCTGTTCACTCACTGATCGCCTCCACCCTGAACTTCAAAATGGCGGACAGTGATTTTCTCAATCCCGCCGCGGCGGTTAATCTTACCTTCAAAGGGGAAAGCTACCAGACCGACGCTCAAGGCGTTCCGGTTCCCTTTGATTCGTCATCGGCAGTATCCAACCTGGGAACGATAAGAACCGATGAACTCGGCTCGGTCTTCCTGCTGGCCCCGAAGGTCGAAAATGCCGGTTCCATCAGTTCGCCCATGGGACAAATAGGTCTGGTGGCCGGAACCGACCTGGTGCTGGCGACCGACACGTCGGGCAATTCCACGAGAACGGCGCTGGTCGCCAGGGTTAATGGCGCTCCCGGGCTCGCGGTCAATCAAGAAGCCGGTCTGCTGGAGGCCGATAACGGCCTGGTGGGGATGTACGGGGGAACGGTTCAGCAGCAGGGAATCATCAGGTCTATAACCGCAGTCAAGGTTAACGGCCAGATAGAGCTCAAGGCCAGCGAGCTCGTGCAGACCGGGGTGAACAGCAGAACCGAAACTCCGCCTGATACTTCCGCCGAAAAAGTGCACGAATCATTTCCCTACAACGGGGGAACGATCCTGATCGGCGGTCTGGAGTCGGATAACCCGGCTCTCGCCTCCGCCACAGTCAAACGTATCGATCATCAGGGGCTGATTTCCTCTCCTTCCGGAACGGTCACCTTGAAGGCTTCGGAGCGGGCGCTGCTTGGGGCAGGAAGCACCATAGACGTGAGCGGCGTCTGGCTGGACAAACCGGCTAGCGATCAGATGACCCCGGTCATGCTCAGCAGCGTGGTGCTGCGAGACGCACAGCAGCAGAAAAATGGCATTCTGTTGGGGCAGACGGTGACCGTGAACCCTTTGACCGGGTCGGCAATCGGTGACATCTCCGGAACGATCACTTCTCAAGAATTAACGACCCGTGAACGCAGCGTCAATGGCGGCGCCATCACGGTTTCCGTGCCCACGGGCGATATTGTCTCCAGTGCGGGGTCAACGCTGAACTTTTCAGGCGGTGGTGTCCGGTATGGTTCCGGTGAAGCAACTGCCACCTGGCTGGCGTCCGGGAACAGGGGCTACTCAATAAGTACCGCACCCGCCCAGATGGCGTACAACCTGATCAGTTCAACGCAGAACTTCACGAACAGCAAGTACGGTATCACGAAGAGCTATTCCGGGCTCTATCTCGGCGGCTCTTCTTCGGTCAACAACACTATTTCCAACTATATCGAAGGGGCTGACGCCGGAACCGCCACACTGTCAGCCAAACGGGTTGATCTGTACGGCGCTCTTGATGGTCATGTAAGCAGAGGTTTTTACCAGAATGTCGCCGCTGAACTGACAAACTCCCTGGGGCAGCAGATAACCCTCGGCAGAGCGGAACCGGTGGCCGGAACTTTTACCCTCGGCATTAAACCCTCCGATGACCCCACTGTGAGCAATTCCATAGTTGACACGATAACGGTGCGACAAACTGTCACTCCCCAAGTTCATGATCTCCCGGCGGCAGGCATTCCCCAGGTGACCGAGGTATCGTCCTCGATACTCAATGAAGCCCGGCTGGGAAGTTTGAACCTCTATGCCAATAATGTGGCCACGTTTGAAAGCGGCTCCCACATTGCGATGAATCCGGGTTCCGGGCTGACAACCGGAGCCAGGCGTATCGAATATCGGGGAGAGATCAGCATTCCGGGCGGAAGCGTTACTCTCAAGACCAGCGACAACACGACGCCGCTTCCTGCCGACTCTGCAGGTAACCCACTAGAATCACTCGTCTATATAGCCGAGGGAAGCCGCATCTCCGTTGCCGGGCAACGGACCAATCTTGTCGGTGGGGGCGCCGCTCTTCAGCAATACCTCCCCTCGGCCCATATCAACGGCGGCTCCGTCACCATTGCGGATGACACCGACACCGGGAAAGGAGTCATCGTCCGGTCCGGTTCTTCGATAGATGCGGGTGGCGGCTACCTTGTCGATACCATGGGCAAGGTAACCGGAGGGAACGCCGGTCTGCTGGCGCTTCAGGGGGACGCCATCATTATCGACGGCGATCTGCACGGGGCATCGTTGCCCGGTAAGAACGGGGGGACGTTGGTACTCCAAGCGGGGAACGTCGTGGTGGTCCAAAGCGCACCGCAGACTCTTGCCGCAACCTTTGACGCCTCTTCACCCCTGCCTCCGGATCGGATCGGCAGAGTGGTGGCAAGCGCCGACGGTATCGCCGCATCGGGGTTTTCCACCATTGATCTCTTCGGCCGCTCTTCGGTAAACGTGGACCCCGGCGTTACGCTTACCACCTCGAATGTCAAGTTGTTGCTTCCTGTTTCCGGCGGTGTCGTCGGAGGGGGCGCCGGTCAGCCCCGAAACACCGTAGTTCCGCTCGAACTCCCCACGTCAGCAGATTATCAGGGATCGAGTTCCCTGACACTTGCCGGGGGGGTGACCTTTGCCGGTTCTTCTACTGTCGCTACCGGCAATCTCCAGGGTATCGACGGCATGGCCTCTCAGTTTTCAAGCGTATCCGTTGGAACTGAAGCCACGCTTCGTTCCGGACCCGGCGGGCAGATCAATCTGCTCACCAAGGGGCAGTTCGACCTCAACAAGCTGACCTACGCCGTCAAGCCCGACTCTAATGTTAAGTTTAGCGATCATGGGACCATTGACCTTTCCGGGAAACTCGATGCTCCGGGAGGTAAAATTACCGTTCTTGCCGGCGGCGATGTGACCATGAGCTCCGGGGCGGAGATTTCCGCAGCCGGGTATATCAGAGATACAACCGCGGCTAGTGGCGGAACGGTCACCCCCATGGCGGCGGGCGATGTCAAAATTATCGCCCGTAATGGCGCACTGATAATCCCGGCCACCGCCCGGATTGATGTTTCCGGTGCATCTCCCGTCGAGACTCAGGTCGTAACCGACACCGGCAAGCCGGTCACTCTGAATCAGGGGAGCGAACCCGGTTCGGTGAGCCTCACCTATGGCGGCGCACTGTCCCTTGCCGGGTTAATTACCGGCAAGACAACGGTTGCCGGAGGTCGCGGAGCTGCATTCACTCTCACCAGTCTCAGCGAGACGACCCCGCTTACCGTGGATTCCCCCTATCTGACGGCTCTGGCGGAAAACGGCTTCGACGCTGTTTCGCTCGGCAGCAAGAAGTCGATTCTCTTTCCCGCTTCACTCGATCTGGCTCTCGGGCGAAGCTTCTCTCTTGACGCCCCGGAAATTGTCGGCGGCGGCGCCTACCAGGTCAGCATCCAGGCCCCCTGGGTGCAACTTGCCAACAGCACGCAACTCCTGGCAAAAAGCGGCCTATCCGGAACGACCCGGTTCAATATCCTGGGTGAATGGGTTGATGTAACCGGACAGATTGCGCTGTCCGGCTTCTCCTCGACAACTTTCGATCTGAAACGGGATATGAGGCTGTACGACCGATTCTACGCAACGCCGTCCGACGGCAGCGCGAATGTCTGGCTCGGCTCCTTGAGCACCGGCGGAGACCTCACCCTCAAGGCCGACCGGATTTACCCGGGGATGCAGACCCAGGCCGGCAACATCGATCCCCTGTACAATCCAGGCGGTGATCTCAATTTCATCCCATCCGCGTTTACATTTACCTCGGAAGGGAAGATCACCACCCTGCCGAGCGATGTCCGTTCCGAACAAGCGATCTATTCCGCCGGCGGCTCACTGACTCTCAACGCCAAGGGTGGTATCGAGAATCGGGGGACCCTTGCCGCTCCGCTCGGCGCGATCAATCTCAACACCGATCCGGTATATGGGAGCAATAGCAGGGTGTATCTGGCGGAAGGGAGCCGGCTCACCACCGCGGGAAGCGCCCTGATCCCTTATGGTTTCGTGGATACCGACCAGAATCTCAACGTTACAGACAAGAGCAATTCCGCCGTAACCGGAGTCGTCGTCACCTCGGCGCCGGGTAAGTCAGTCACCATCGGCGGCAATGAGATCGTGGTCAGAGAAGGAGCAACCATCGACATTTCGGGCGGCGGTTCGGTCTATTCCTACAAGTTCCAGTCCGGAATCGAAGGTTCGTTTAACCCGTTGACCGTCAAGGGGCGCTTCGTCATCCTTCCGGATTCACCGGTCGCCGCACCCGGCGCGGCGGTGTACCTTAACAGCGGCAACGGAGTGGCCGCGGGCGCCTACTCGATTCTTCCGGAACAGTATGCCTTTCTTCCCGGCGCCATGGTCGTAACCGACCTGGGTGTTCTCGGCTCTTCCGGAGTAACGACCCTCACCAAGGAAGGGTATCCCGTGGTTTCGGGATTTGCCACCACTGCCGGAACCAGCCTGGGCGCTCCTCAGTTGCATACCTATTCGGTGAGGTCGGCGCTGGATGTCCGCAGGGAAGGAAACTTCAGCTTGAACCGGGAATTTGTCGCCGGTGAGGCGGGAACGGTCACGGTCAAGGGGACCACTACGATTCTCAACGGGACCATTTCCGCCCAAGCGCTTTCGGGATCAGGCGGCGGAAAAGTGGCACTGAGTGGCGGAACTATCGTGGTTGCCGCGGACGCGGCGCCACTGCCCGCCTCCTTTGCCTTTGACACTCCCTTCGATGGTGATCTCAAGGAGTTGAAAGGAACACTATATCTTGCCTCCGGCGCGTTGGCAGGTAAGGGCTTCCGCGAAATTGACCTTGGTGTAATCGATACGGTCAATGCGGCGTCTTCCACGGCCACGGTGACCCTCAAACAGGGAAGCACCCTGTCCGCCCCGGTCGTTTCTCTGGCAGCCGTCAACGGAGTCACCCTGGAGAGCGGTGTCATTATCTCTGCAATCGACCCCAAAGGAGGGGGAACGGCGGGCGTTCTGACTAAAGGGGTGCTCACGATACAGTCAGACGCTCAGATCCACGCTTCGGACCGGATCAGCTTGGATGCGGTTTCTCTTGACGCGCCGGGGAGTACTCCACTGCTGGTGGACCATGGCGTTCTCGGCATTACCGGAGATCACATGAATCTTGTCTCGGATGCCTATTTGACAGCCCACCCGGGAGTGCAAGCGGCTACTCCCGGGATCTATCTGACGGAGACGTTCTGGGCTACGGTAAACGGCTTCGGCTCGCTTGAACTGAAAAGCCGCAACGATTTGAAGTTTTTGGGCGACGTCACGCTCGCCCTGAAAAAAGATGCGAATCAGAATGAGATTCCTCTCAGCCTGACCCTGGACGCGGCCCGGATTGGCGTTCTCGATCCCGGCGCCCAAGGGGTAAACGTTTCAGTCACCAAGCTGACTCTTATGAACAGCGGTTCGGCTTCGACCCTGGTCGCTCCTGATTCTTCCGGCGCCGCCGGCAGGTTGAATCTGGCCGCCGTCGATGCGACCATCGCACTCAATGCGGCCGACGTGTCCGGTCCCCCGAAAGAGAGAAAAGGGGACCTCATCTTCAACGGTTTCGGCACGGTCAATTTTGCGGTTACCAACGATCTGGCCCTTGCCGGCGCCGGGCGGGTCATGACGGGAGGCGCGGATTTGAGTCTCACCGCGGCCCGGGTGGTCACCACCTACTTCAGTGACGCAGCGATCCCGTATCGGGCAGCGGGCTTTATCGTAGATGCCGGGACCGCCGGGACCGTCACTATTTCACGCAGCGCCGGGACGGCTGGTTCCTCAGCAACACCGGGCGGCTCATTGCAGGTTCTCGCCAGGAACATTGAGCAGACCGGTACGGTGCAGTCTAGCGCCGGACAGGTCTCATATACGGCGCAGGGAACCATAGACCTCAAGTCGGGGGCGGAGATTCTGGCCCGAGGGGTCGAATATTCTGCGGGCCAGGATGGCGTCAAACCCACTGATCCGGGCGGCAAGGTGCTCCTCGTTGCAACGGTCGGCGCGGTAAACGTCGATCAGGGGGCGCGAATCGATGTTTCGGCCGCCGGCGGCGGTGACGCCGGCAGCATCAATCTGTCGGCGTCGGTCGGCGGCGTCACCCTCAAGGGTGAACTGACGGGCACGGCAGACGGCGGCGGCAAGGGAGGCTCCCTGACGCTGCAGACCACCGACCTGTCGGGATTCGCCAACGACTTCAGCACCCTTAATTCAACACTCCTTGTCCGAGGTGGCTTTACCGAGGCGATCGATATCCGGACGAGAACGGCGAGTTCCCTGACTGTTGCCGCCGGTGAAACGGTAAAAGCGCGGTCGGTTGTCCTGGCGGTGGATGGTGGCGACCTGAATATCCGAGGAACTATTGATGCATCGGGTGTAACGGGTGGCCGGGTTGAACTCTATGCAGGAAAGAACCTGAACGTTTACGGTGAGTTGGACGCACACGCAACGGGCGCCGACGCTTTGGGCGGGGAAGTGGTTCTTGGCGCGGGGAGCTTTGACAGTTCCGGGAATCCCACCGGTCGATTAACAATCGCGGGCGGCTCCGTCAACGTATCCGGTGCCGGCGCGGGAAAAGGCGGGACTGTCACCCTGCGGGCGCCCCGCTCGGCGACAGCGATGAATGCCGACCTGAACGGCTCCATCGTTGGCGCCGGCCAGGTCATTGCCGAGGCCTATAAGAGCTATGACCAGACCTCCGTGACCGCCACGACCATTGCTGCTTTGCGACGTGATACTCAGAATTTCATGAATTTCGCCGGCGCCGAGGCTCAACGTCTCGATTCCGGATTGCTCCTGAAGGGGGGCGGCGCCTCGTCAGTACATCTTCAGCCGGGAATCGAGCTGCGAAGCAGCGGTGATTTGACGGTCACTGCTCCCTGGGATCTCACCTCCTGGCGTTATGCCGGCGAATCGGGCTCGCTGACGCTGCGGGCCGCCGGGAAACTTGCCCTGAAAAGCAGTATCTCTGATGCTCCGACTCCGGCGACAACGCTTGTTGCGGCGACAGCTCAGCCTTCCTGGAATTATACCTTCGTAGCCGGGAGCGACCTTGCCGCAGCCAATCCCCTGGTGACCCAAATCGTAAGCCATCCGGCTCAGGAAGGGGTGTTGACGACCGGCGTCAACGAAACGATTTATACGGAGAGCGGTAACGTCCGGTTTGCCTCGGGAGGCGACACGATCATCTCGGCCGGCAAGCCGGCAGGGTATATGCTGGATGCTTCGACGTTCATGCGCTATTCGCTGGCGACATACCGGGGCGCCATCGAAGGTCAGGTGGGAGGTTCGCTCTCATTCCAGGGCGCAACCGGCGTCCAGGCGGCGCTACAGTCGGCTACCGGTTCCATTTCGCTTGGTATCGGCGGAGAGCTGAATCTTCTCGCCGGCGTCGGTAACGGCGCCATCCGGACCACCGGCGAATATAATCAGGCGTCAACGTCGTCGACCAGGACCAAAGAGTTCTGGGATTTTACCGGCGGCGGGGATATATCCGTCACTCTTGGCGGATCGGTGACCGGTTCGCTGGATAAGAATGCCTGGGACATGGTGACGCAACGCCGAACAACGGCTGGTGCTGATTATTACTGGTCCCCGGCGTATGCCACCGGCAGCGGTCAGTATGCCACCGCCGGCCTGGCGACCATGGGAGGAGGCAATCTGTCACTGAAAAGCGGCGGTGACATTTCCGGTCAGGTCGGTGTCTTCGGGAGCGGGAATCTGACGGTCTCTTCAGGTGGTGATTTGAACGGCCGCTTCCTGAGCGGGCTCGGTTCGGGAACCTTACATAGCGCCAGCAGTGTTGGAAACGCCAACGGCACCGTGCTCGAAGCATTACACAGCGGCCGGATCGACCTGATTGCCCAGGGTGACGTCAAGATCGCGACCATAGCGGATCCTTCTGTCGCCGGCGACAAAGCGTTGACCTACAAGGCGTGGAACCTCAAGTACGGCGCTGATACGGCCGTGGGGATCACCTCGATGACCGGTGATATCAGTCTGACGGGGCAGGCCGACCCCGGCATCTACTCCTCCACGACTGCCTGGTCGACTCGCCTGCTCCCCCCCACGTTGGTGATGACGGCGGCTCGTGATATCACTATCGAGAACAGCTTTTACCTGGCGCCGTCGGCCACCGGGACGCTCATTTTGAGTGCCGGTCGGGATCTGGACGGCTCCAGCTTTGTGCAGACCGGCAACGGACCGGTACCGTTCAAGGGGTCCATCGTCATGGGGGATGGTGATCCTGCCCTGGTGTACGGCGTGCAATCCCGCACGTCCTATCCCAATGCGAACCAATTCAGTGCCCAGACCCATGCTGCGGCCCTGGTGGCGCAGCGGAGCGCCGATACGGCGCAGCTCACAGCGGGCCGTGACATCAAAAACGTCCAGATCGCTCTGGCGCGCAGCTCCGGTATTACCGCCGGTCGGGACATCAGTAACCTCCTCTATTCCGGTCAGAATAACCGTGCTGACGAGGTCTCGTCGATCAAGGCGGGAAGAGATATCTCATTCAGTTCGGCGGGCGGACAGTTGGATACCCTGGAGGCGGGATTTCAGCTGGGTGGGCCCGGCAGTTTGACCATCCAGGCGGGTAACAGTATCGATTTCGGCAGTTCCAAAGGGGTCCAGACCTTTGGCAATTTCTACAACCTCGGATTCGGCGCCAAAGGGAGCGATGTCACGATAGTCGCCGGGCTTGGTGATGATATTAACGTGGCCCTCGGCGCCTTGAAGGATTCCGGCAGTTTTACCGCTCTCACCCCTGATCAGGCTCCCGCCGCGGTTTCCATGGAGCAGCGGTTCTTTGACACCCTGCGGGGCTATGGGCAGAAGGCCAGTGACCTGAGCAGCTCCGGTGATACTGCCGGCGCGAAAACGCAGATCGAGACGGCGCGCACTAAACTGATAAAGCCGCTGTTCAGCACGACCGGTGAGGCTACAGGGACCATCAACATGACCTCTTCCCAGATCAGCACCAATTCGGGTGCCGATGCAATCAATATATTCGCGGGAGGGGTGATCAACGTCGGCAAGAGTACTCTCATCCTGGACAAGAGCAAGGCGACCTCTCAGCAGCAATCTACCGGTATCTATACGGCAAATGGTGGTCAGATCAACATGCTGTCTGTCGGCAATATGAACGTCAATGAGTCACGGGTAATGACTTTTCGGGGGGGTGATATCACCATGTGGAGCGACCAGGGGGGAATCAACGCCGGACGGGGATCACGCACGGCCATCAATGCCCAACCGCCCAAACTCGTTCGCTCGAACCCCAACGATCCCAACAGCCCGCTCGTTGTGCAGTTCACCCCCCCAGCCGTGGGGAGCGGGATAGCCGCAAAATGGTACAACAAGGGCTTGGCGCCGGAAACGCCCATGATGGGCAACATCTATCCCTTTGCCCCCAGTGGTTTCATAGATGCGGGAGAGGCGGGCATCTCGGGGAACAAGATCGCCTATTATGCTCCGACTCTCCTCAATGCCGGGAATTTTACGGCTGCCAGCGGTCCCGCACCGTCGGCAGGTGGACCAGGGGTGAGTCTGGGTACTCTGTCCGGGACCGGATCAATGTCTCAGGCGACCAAATCCATGGAACAGAGCACCACAATGGCTGCGTCCGGCGAGCAGGGAGCTTCTCTCAAAAAGAGGCTTATGGATGACCTCGTCGCCTCTTGGCTCGACGTGAAGATAATAAGTTTTGACACCCCGGAACAGACAGAGCCCCAAGACGGGCCGCTGGAAAAGAAGCGCAGGTAACTACCTATAATCGGGACGCGGAGGGATTTACATGGAAGGAAAGTTTACCGGAAAGTACGGCGTCATTGCCGCCGTGCTGCTTGCGACACTCCTGGGAGGAGCACTCCAGGCAGAGGCATGGTGGGACGCCAAGTGGCAGTTCAGAAAAAAAGTCGCCTTCGACACTACCGCCAAAGGCGCGGATCTCAAGGAGAATATCACCGAGATCCCGGTGCTGCTCCGGCTTCATACGGCGAACTTTTCCTTTACCAACGCCAAGGAGGATGGGTCGGACCTCCGTTTTGTGAGCGGTGACGACAAGACTCCACTCAAATTTCATATCGAGAAGTACGATTCAAAACAGGAGATCGCTCTGGTCTGGGTCAGGGCGCCCCAGATCTCTGGTGGTTCCGGTCAGGATTTTGTCTGGGCGTATTACGGCAACAGTTCGGTTCAAGCGGCGGGTGACAGTGGTGGAACCTATGATACGGGCCAATCCCTGGTCTTCCACTTCGATGAAAAGGATGGTTCTCCCCGTGACGCCACCGCCTACGGCAATCATGCCGCCGATTTCAGCGGCAAGCTCGGGGTGCCCGCAGTCATCGGTAACGGCGTCCTCTTCAACGGCGCCAGCGATCGGATAATCGTCAAACGGGCGCCGTCGCTCAACTTTACCAAGGGATTCACCTTTTCCGCCTGGCTCAAGCCGGCGGCGACTCCCGGAGACGCGCGGCTCTTTTCGTGGGATGACGGCAAGCAGTCGCTGATCATCGGTCTTGATAAGTCCGGAGCCTGGTGCAGCATCGCCACCGGCGCCGGCAAGGGAGTGACGACGAAGGGCGCGCCGGTTCCCGCAGCCGGTTGGCATCACCTCGCCGTCACGGCGGAACCCGGCAAGAAGGTTACGGTGTATCTCGACGGCAAAGAGGCTGTATCCGCACCACTCAAGGATGCCCTCCCCTCACCATCCGATGAAATAGCCATCGGCGGGACGATAAAGGGGGGGCATTTTTACTCCGGCGAACTCGATGAAGTGGAAATATCGTCACTGGCCAGACCGTCGACCTGGATAGCTCTCGAAGCCGGCAGCCAGGGGCAGGACGCCAAGCTTGCCGGACTCATGCAGGAAGAAGCCGGTAAGGGGGGCGGTGAAGACCTCACCATTCACCTCATGAAGGTGATATCCAAGTCTGTCACCCTGGATGGCTGGCTGGTCATCGGTTTGTGTACCTTCATGCTCTTACTGGCGCTCTTTGTGTTCATCCTGAAGTTTTTGCTGCTCAATAAAATTCAGCGGGACAACCGGGACTTCCTCGAGGCCTTCAAGGACAACCATGATCCTCTGGGACTGACGGAATCCGAAGAGGGGACGTTCGAGCACTCTTCGCTGTATCGGGTCTATATGGCCGGTCACGACGAAATCGTCAAGTGGTTGTCCCGGCACTCCAAGGAAGGAGATGAACTGGTCATCGACCGGCTGACACCATCAGTCATCAATATCTATCGTTCGGCCCTGGACCGGGCTAGTGTTCGCGAAGCTCAACGGATGTCGGCCTGGATGATCGTTCTTACGCTGGGAATCTCCGGCGGACCGTTCTGGGGCCTGCTGGGGACCGTTTGGGGGGTCATGAACACCTTTGCCGCCCTCGCCGAGGCAGGAGAAGCCAACCTCTCGGCCATAGCGCCCGGTGTGGCCTCGGCGCTGGCCTGCACCCTCTTCGGTCTCTTCGTGGCCATCCCGACGCTTTTCGCTTACAGCTACCTGAATGTCAGGATGAAAATGGTCAGTGCGGACAATCGCACCTTCATTGATGAACTGCTGGTGAAGATCGAAGACGTGTATGGGGCAACCACATGACAGGGCCATCGGACGATCATGAAGATATTGTCGAAATAAATGTCGTTCCGCTCTTGGACCTGGCCTGGAACCTCCTCGTTGTCTTCATGATAGTGGTGACAGCATCGGTGCAGGGGATCAGCGTAAATCTGCCGAAGGCCAGTTCTACCGCCAGTAAGATCAAGCCTAGCACCCGGGCGATCACGGTGACCGCCGACGGCACCATCTTCCTTGACAGTTTCCCTGTTTCCCTCACGGAACTGGAGTCGAAGCTCCGTTCGTACAAAGCCGGTGATCCTAACCTGCCGGTGGTGGTCAGGGGGGATGAAAAGGTGACCTACAAGAATATCATCGAGGTGCTCGACCTCCTCCAGAAACTGGAGATCACCCAGTTGGGTCTGGTTACCCAGAAGCTGGTGAAGTAGCAATAATGAGGAGTTTTCCCGTGGTAAAAAAGAAAAAGCGGCGTGGCGACAATGTCGCCAACTGGGTGCTCTTCGGCTGTCTCGGGCTGGTAGTATCAGGAATTATCCTGTTTGCGATCAAAGTCGTGACCACCGAGGTGGGGCCGAGGCGAAAAAATAACATCGCCAACATCGCTCTGCTCAGGCCTCCGCCACCGGTCAAGGAAAAAGTGCCGGAGCCGGAAGTTCAGAAGGAACTGCCCAAGCAGAGTGTGGAGCAAGTCATCGAAACGCCCCGGAACTCTCCACAAGACTCTCCTCAGGATAACACGCCCGCTGGCGCCGACCTCGGGGTCGAAGGGGAGGGGGGGGCAGGTTCCGACGGTTTCGGCCTAGTGGGCAAGGGTAAAGGGGGGCGAGCCCTCATAGGTGGAGGAACCGGCGCCGGCAGCGCGGGCAGGTTGTCGCTTTTGGCAAAATACGGCTGGTACACGAGAAAAATCCAGGACGAGATTCGAGCGCAGGTCAAGAAACGCCTGGACCTGGATGGCGGATTTCCCAAGGGGAAATATCAGACTCTGGTCAAGATCACGCTCGACCCCAAAGGCGCCATCATTGAGTACCGAATTGTGGGTCCATCCGGTAATGACCGGATGGACAAGGCTGTCAGGGAGACAGTGAGCGCCATCAGAATGACAGAAGCGCCGCCCGAAGGGATGCCCAGCGGCATGACAATCAAGGTATCATCACAAGGGTGAAAGGTCATCGTATGAATCAGAAGAGAGTTGTGAGTCGAAAAGCCGAGAGCAGTGCGATTATTCGTGTTTCCGACCGATTGCGGACGTTTTGCCGAGGTGCGCTGATTGCCACCTGTGCCACTCTGCTCTTTGCCGGTGTTTCCTGCAGCGCTGATGCTCGGCCCGCCGCTGACTCCGCGGGGATTGTCGGGCCATTATTGGAGCTGCTTGTCCAGAAAAAGATCATCAGGCAAGATGATGCCGATGCATTGACCAAAAAAGTCGGCAAGGGAACGGGGGGTGACGATTTTCTCGCCATTGTTGATCTCCTGCAAGAGCGGGGAGTGATCAAGCCTCCCGAGGCCGACGGCTTGCGTCAACGCCGGCAGCAAAATCTTGCCGCCGGTGGCGGAAAGGGAACAGAGAAACCGGCCGCGGCCGAAGTGTCAGCGAATCACCTGGCTCTGCCGGAGGAAGACGCTGCTCTTATCGAGCAGTTACGTCGCCAGTGGCTGGCCGCCGGCAATGAGGCCGCTGATTTCCCGGCGATGCTCGGGGAACCGGCGGACATCGGCCTGGCCATTACCAGGCTGCGCGCCACAGGCGTGCTCAGCCCCGAAGAAGCCACCCAGCTGGACGCCCGATATCACCAGAATCATCTGACGGGCGTGGTGCAAACGGCGCTGGACCAGAGGGAGCAGGGGTACGTTCGGCAGGTGCACAAGGATGTTCAGACCGATATCAAGAATGAGGTCAAGGAGGCGATGGAGCAGCAGGCCAAGGCCAACGCCCTGCCGGAATGGGTCAAACGCTTCAAGCTGAGCGGCGATATCCGCCTCCGGTATGAGGGCGATTTTTTCTCCGCGAATAATTATATCCCCTACAGTCCCGCCACCGGATTGATACTGTACAACACCACCGTGGACAGGAACCGCTTTCTGATGAGGGCCAGGCTGGGGGTCTCGGTCAAGATATCCGATGAAATCGAGGCCATGATCCGACTGGCGACCGGTAATCTGGACAATCCGGTCACCAATAACCAGACCATGGGCAATTATGAAAAGAAATACAGCACTATCATGGATCTTGCCTATCTGAAGTGGACCCCCGCCAAAGATATCTCCCTGTGGGGCGGACGAATCCCTAATCCGTTCTTCTGCACCGATCTTGTCTGGTCACCTAATCTGACCTTTGACGGGATGGTACTGCAGAGCAGCGTACCGTTATCTTCAAATGTAGGCGGGTTCTTTACCGCAGGGGTATTCCCCCTCCAGGAGTTTGACTACACCACCAAAGATAAATGGCTCTTCGGCGGTCAGGCCGGCGTTCAGTATCAACCCCGCAAGGAAGTAAATGTCAAAATGGGGCTTGCCTACTACTACTTCGACAATGTCACGGGGGATTTTTCCAACCCGAACAGTGTCGCGCCTAATTCCACCTTGCCCGGTTTCACGCAGAAAGGTAACACCTACTTCGATGTCGACCCGACCACCGGCTACCAGCTGGCCCTGGCGTCCTCATATCACGAGTTGAATGTCACTGCTTCGGTGGATCTCGGATTTTGGGAGCGCCGCCATCTGGTGATTATCGGCGACTACGTGCGCAACCTCGGATTCGATCTGAATCAGGCTAAAACGAAAACACTCGACCCGAGCTTGGAGGCAGATGTTAATGGCTTCCAGGTAGGCGCCGTGTTCGGACATCCTCAACTGGAGTCGTTCGGGGAGTGGAGGGCGTTTCTGTTCTACAAATACCTCGGCGCGGACGCCGTCATGGACGCCTTTACCGATACCGATTTCGCACTGGGGGGGACCAACGCCAAGGGGTGGATACTGGGAGGCGAACTTGGGTTGGCGAAAAACTTCTGGTTAAAAATGCGATGGCTCTCATCAAATGAAATTACCGGACCGCCGCTGGGGGTCAATGTCTTGCAGATCGACCTCAATGGGAAGTTTTAGACTGACAACTTCACTCTTCACCCTTTCTGAGCAAACTCGAAAAATTCAAAACCGTTTCACACGGATGACACGGATAAAGGCGCCTCCTTTATCCGTGTCATCCGTGTCATCCGTGTGCTGATTTTGAATGGTTTTTCGCGTCCCTACTCTGGGGCGGGAGACAGTCGACGTTTCTGCAGCTCTTTTATTTCGTTGGCAATGTCCGACATTCTGATTCTCCTGCGCCGTGCATCCTCAACCGGCTCTCCTTCATATGCCTGTTGTCGGATTTGGTTCTGTTCCGTGTGGAGACGGTCGATTCCCGAATTGACATACGAAGTATCTTCCTGAACCTGAACCGAAGACGAACCTGCGGTTGGAGCGCCCGCATCTATTGCCCGGTTTTCCGAAGGGGAACCGGTTATTTCGACGATGATCCGGTCCTGCTCCTCAGTTATCGTGGAATCGGCGGATGCAAAGGCGGGGATCGCCATGAGACAGCAGAGTAATGCCGCTTTTTTCATCGGATAATTCTCCCGTGCTGTAGAAATGGGTTCAAGCGCGTAGAGGCATAATGGACTTTCACCGTTGTGATGGTTTTATGGTTTTGTTGCAGTTTCGTAAAAATAAGAGCCGGTCATACTCATCGGAAAGGTTTATTTTGTGATTTCTTCCGTCTTACTTTTTTTCCTCTTCGGTGGCCTGATCATTCTGGCGCTCTCTTCACGCCGTCATCTTGTGTTCGGGTTACTTCTCACCGGCGGCATCCCCTATACCCTCTTCATGCCCAAGGCGATTTTTCTTGGGGTGAGCCCCCAGGCGGCCTACCTCTTCCTCCTGATGTCGGTGACGTTGCTGGCGCTGCTCTTTTATGTTCAGGGTGTCATGGAGCTGTCGGTCCGCTTCTGGGCGGTCTCCCTGTTTCTCTTCTACTCCCTGATTACGTTGTCATGGGCCACTGATGTGGCTATTGGCTTGCGAATGCTCATGAAGCTTGCGGCGCCGTTTCTGTTCTTTTTTGCGCTACAACTGATCCTCCGGAGTGAAGAAGATCTGAAGAGCGCTACACGCGCCATCTTCCTCTGCTGCTTCGCGGTTCTGATCCTCGCCGTGGTAAACACCTTGACCAGAGGCGCTCTCTATGTACAGGAAGGCAGAGAGTACCAATTGGCGACCACCCACTCGTTTACTGCCCCCTACATGAGTCCTGCCACTTTTTCCTTCCTCTTGGGCAGCGGTGCGCTGCTCGCTCTTGGATACTGGTTTGCAAACCGTAAATTCATCTTCATGGCCATATATGTTGTCCTTGTCGTGGCCGTTTTTCTCGCCTTCGTCAGAATATCCATGCTGGGTATCGTGGTCGGTACCGGAATTATTATCTTTCTCATGGCGCGTTCCCTGGCACCGAAAATTCTGTTCCCGCTGTTCATTGTGGTGATATTTGTCACCGTCTTCTTTACGGTGGAGAGTTTTCGCACCAGAATGTTCAAGTCGTCCCACGTCACTCTGGAGGCGCTTGTCAAAACAGACCCGAAGAATCTTGATAATCTGGTGCACACATCCGGGCGCACCTTGTTATGGAAGCAGGCCGCCGCGCAATTTCTCGGGAAGGATATTTTGCTGGGGGGTGGAGTTGGAGCGGTCGATACCTGGTTGCAACAGAAGATGAAGTTGCACTCCGAGTACCTGCGGCTTCTCTGTGATGTGGGGGTAACAGGTCTCTTGCTCTATCTTGGGGCGCTTGGCCAAATCACCGCAGGGATGGTCATGAGGTTTTTTAGAGCGGATGATCCACTGGGTAGACAGTTTGCCGCCACCGGGCTTGGCGCACTTGCCTTCTATGCGGTGACGCTGGCGACGGACAACTCGCTCAATTATGTGACGGAATTCGGGTTGTATGTTTTTGCGCTGGCTGGCGCCACGTTTGTAACGTTGTCGCCGGAGCCGCAACCGGACGAACTCTGCCGGTTTCAGAGAATGCCGTCCTGAAAATCCACACCCGCATGGTTTTAAGAATGGTTACAGAAAAAATGAACCCGGACTCGCCGTTGACACACTTTTTATCCAATCTCCGCATAACTGCAACATGAGTATCGTAGACTCATGATAGATGCAGTTGATGGTACACAGTGTCCGGTTTTTCGGCGCAATGCGAAGCTTGGGCGCGAAGAAGGCTCGGGTCATGAGGTCGGTCAATGGAGCGATTTGAAAAGATTATGGAGTTGGTGAAAGACCTTATCAAGGGGCAGTTCACCGGCTACCTCAAGATCAATTTCAGCCAGGGTGGCATCAGCAGGGTCGAAAAGTTTGAGGAAGTCCTCAAGAAGTAGCATCGGTTCTCCGACTGTCGGAGAGCTCGAAACCGGATTGCACAGGGACCTAACCGACCTGGTTCTACCAGGCCCCGGAAAGCCCGCAGTGATCGCCTCAGGCGATTGTGCGGGCTTTTTATCGCCCGGAATGGAGGTCGAAAAATAAAGGGAAAAGAGCACATTCAACTGGTTGCAGCCTGGATCGCCGCAGCGCCACCACCTAACCTGAACTGATAAGGAGAGAGAAGATGAAAAAGAAACTGGTAGCACTTTTAGCCGCGGCGCTGATGACCGTCAGCTTTGCCGGAACCGCCATGGCCGCCTTTGTGCAAGGCGACCTCATCCGGGTAGTGTACGACTCGGTTGGCGCCAAGGAGTACGCCACCGACCTCGGCTCCTGGGCCACCATCACCGGCGCCACTAACGGTACGGTGGTCGGGGGCGGCGTGGACGCCTTTACCCTTGCCAACACCGGCGCCGCTTCGCTGGGCAATCTGTATGTGGGGTACTATCTCATTGATGCAACTGCGGGCGCCAATCAGGTTGCTATTGCAGCGGACATCACCGCCGCGAGTATGACCTCCGGCTCGCGCAAATTCAGCGGTACGAACAGTGCTCTGGGCGGAGCCTTAACCAACTATGCCGCCAACGTGATTTCCGGCACCAACTCGGCGCTTCTTGCCGACAAAACCGCAGGAAATACCTTCTTCGTTAAAGCCGGCAATTCGGTCGTAGGCGCCGGCGATTATGGCTCATGGGTCACTGCCGCCACCAACCCGGGCGGCGTCCTGAACCTGGCCGCCCTCGCCACCACCGGCTACTTGGACCAGAATATCTTCACCTGGGCCGGCGCCAACTTGGCCGCCAACAACGCTTTGACCGCCGCCGCTCCTTCCTTCACCGTCCGGACCATGGCTGACGGCACCACGGTCCTTGGTAATGGCAACGCTGCGGCGGTTCCGGTCCCCCCCGCCTTCTTCCTGATGGGTTCGGGTCTCCTCGGCATCTTCGGTGTTCGCCGTAAAATGAACGTTTAATCCTATCCGCTGCACCCCTTGCGTGGATGAGCCACGCAAGGGGGCCGTATCACTCCGGCCCGGCTCGTACCGGAACGACTCAATAACGATCAAAGGGGATTTACAATGAAAAAGGTCAGTAAAGTTCTTGTGCTCGGCGCCGCTCTCACCGCCATGGGCGCCACCGCCAACGCCGCCGTCATCGACTTCAACGTCTACGGCGCTTCGGCCCAGTTCACCTTCTGGAACGCCGCTGCTCCCGGTTTCCTCACCTCTACCCGCGGCTGCGCCGCCACGAGTCAGCTCCGTGACAGTACCGGCAAGCATGAGATCACCCAGGGGACCGGTTGTGACGGCGGCGCCAACACCATCAACATCCGCTACTCCTCCAAGGCCTCCTATGACGGGATCAAAGCTGCAGCCGCCTCTGCCGTCGGCGATTGTCCCGGCCAGCCTGGTCAGCGGCTGATGATCACCACCATCGGCAACGCCGCGCTCTCCTGTCAGCCCATCCACGTCGGCGCCTCCGACGTAAGTGGTCAGGCGTTCACCCAGAACTCCACCGGCGCGCTGCTCGGCCCCATGGGCGGCGCCGCGACCGTCAGGACCTTCAACGGCATTCCGACCACCGGTCTCGCCGCCCCCGCACAGCCGATCGTTGTTCCTTTCGGTTTCTTCGCCAACTCCGCCATCCAGGTTCAGAAGTGTACCGGCGGCATCCACGATGGCAACCTCTGCACCTCCGCAACCGCCGCCGTTGACTGTGCCGCCGGCTCCTGCACCGCCCGGACACTCGACAACGTCACCCGCGAAATGGCGGTGAATATCTTCGGAGGCAACGCCCTGGCTTGGACCGACTTCGGCGCTTCCTACTCGGTGACCGGCGATGCCACCGCCTCTGTGGTTGCCTGTCTGCGTCACGCCGGTTCCGGCACCCAGGCCACCATCGACAAGGTCTTATTCACCGGAGCGTTCCCCAATAGCCTCGCCTCTGTGGAAAACCTAGCCGGTCCGTTCATCTACTTCAACGATGGCTCCGCCGACGAGATCAACTGCGTCAACGGCGATACTACCGCCGCCACCTTTACCTGTAATGCTGTTCAGGCAGGGACTCCCTGCACCGTGGCGACCCAGGCGGCCGATTGCGCTGGGGCGGTTCCCGCCGGCGTCTGCAAGTCATATAACAACGGCAAGGCGTGGGGCGCCATCGGGTATGCCGACGCCGATCAGTCAACCGGCGTGGCCGGCGTAAGCAACAACGTGGTACCGGTAAAATACAATGGAATGTTCGGTCGTCGTAACGCGATCCGCAACGGCGCCTACGACTTTTTCGCCAATCAGAATCTTTACCTGAGCCCTTCCAACGCCCCGGCTGCTTCCGCCCCGGCGACCCTGTTCACCCAGCTCGTCACCTACTCATCTAACCCTGCCAACATTCCTGCCGCCAAGGCTGCCTATTGGGCGACTGCTTCCGAGATGGTCTGGAACAAGACCAACGATCTGGTCTACCCGGGCTACGTGGGCGCAGCCCTTCCGCAGACCCCGTAATTCCTGCTTGAATTGCTGAATCGGGAGGGCCGTAATGGCCCTCCCTCCTTTTCTGGGCAACCCCGTTCCCCGGGCGAAGTCGAAGGGTACGGTTCTTGAGCAAGTCGAAGGAATGACAAGAGCGGCGACCGGCAGCATCCATCCACGTGTTTCGAGGGCGCCATGAAGACTCAACAGCTCTTTGGCTACAGCATCATTTCCGAAGGCGGCACAGAGTGCGCCGCTCGAATCCTGAACATGATTCGGGCCGGCGAAAAGCGGCGCTATCTGGCCTGCGCCAATCCCCATTCCCTCATCGTCGCCCGCAAGAATCCCCGATTCCGGAAGGCGCTGGAGGGTGCGACGTTCCTGATCCCCGATGGCATTGGCTTGGTAAAAGCTGCTCTTTATCTCGGACTTCCCGTCACGGAACGGGTTACCGGTTCGGATATTTTTCAGAATCTGCACAACCGGGCCGCCGTAACGGGCGGACTCAGGCTCTTTTTCCTCGGTTCCACACCTGAGGTGCTCGACGCGATCCGGACGAGAATGCAGCGCGAATTCCCCGGCCTAACCGTCTGCGGCGTCTATTCCCCCCCGTTCAAGCCTGTCTTCACCGCAGAAGACAACCGGCAGATGATGGCGGCGATCAATGCCGCCCGCCCCGATCTGCTCTGGGTGGGGATGACGGCGCCCAAGCAGGAGCAGTGGATCTTCGATAACGTGCAGAATCTGGATGTCGGGTTCATCGGCGCGGTGGGCGCGGTTTTTGATTTCTATGCCGGAACCAAGAAGCGGGCCCCGTTACTCTGGCGGCGGTGTGGCTTCGAATGGCTTCACCGGTTTTATCACGAACCGAACCGCCTCTGGGAACGGACGGTAAAGTCCATGCCCATATTCATCGGAATGGTTATTGCCGAGTTTCTCCGCATACGATTTGGGCGCCATGCCGCCGTTGGCCACCCGGAGAGCGGAAATTCTTCGTTACGCACGTAATTTTACACAGCTTCAACCAGATCCCCACATTGAACTCATATATTCCGTGGTTGAATCCATGGCATTTAGCCTCCCTAACTCCCGTGCGGCTTCGCGACTTCGCGATGTCGCGTCAGGCCTTTGACTAAAAGCAGACGGACTCGCCGACATGGACAGAATCTCTATACTCTTGTGGGGCGTCCTCGGCGCATTGTATGCCGCTCTCTACGCCGCACCCGCTACGTGGCTCGTCACCCGTGATTGGATACGCGAGGATTTCGGCTATGGCTATTTCGTCCTCCCGGTGGTGCTCTACCTGATCTGGGAGAAGCGGAAGCGAATTTCCGAACTACCGATCCGGCCATCATGGGGCGGCTATGGTCTGCTGGGGGGAGGGATACTGCTGTACTGGTTGGGAGAGTTGGCAGGCGAATTCTATACCCTGTATCTCTCGGCCTGGCTGGTGGCCGTGGGGCTCTGCTGGCTCCGGATGGGATGGCCGCGGTTAAAGGTAATCGGGTTCCCGTTGGCGCTGGCTCTTGCGATGTTTCCTCCACCCCATTTTCTCTACAATACCCTCACGCTGCGCCTCAAACTGATCTCTTCGACCCTCGGGGTTGAGCTCATGCGGCTGTACGGGTTGTCGGTCTATCAGGAAGGCAATGTCATAGATGTGGGTTTCACCCGGCTCCAGGTGGTCGATGCCTGCAGCGGCTTGCGCTACCTCTTTCCGCTGCTCATCCTGGCGCTGCTGCTGGCCTATCTGTCACGCTGTTCGCCGGCGAAAAAGGTTGTTGTCGTGTTGTCCGCCGTACCGCTTTCCATTGTAACCAATGGCTTGCGGATCGCTTCCGTGGGGATTCTCTATCAGTTTTTTGGGCCGGCGGTAGCCGAGGGGTTCTTTCATGATTTCTCCGGCTGGTTCATCTTCATGTTCAGCGGCGCCGCTCTATTTCTGGAGTTGCGCCTGATTAACCGGTTTTACCCGGAGCTGTCGAAACAGGAAACCTTCACCGCCGGCTCGGACCGGGTCGCCACGTCCGTGGCGGAACTCCATGTTTCGCGATCATCTCGCATCGCTCGACTCCTCTGTGCCGTGGCCCTGCTGGGGCTGACACTTCTTCTCTCGCGGGGGGTTGAATTCAAGGAGAAGATACCGGGGAAGGTTCCGTTTTCAAGATTTCCCCTGCAGTTGGGTCCGTGGTCCGGCACACGCAAGGCGCTGGAACGGGAGTACCTGGAAGAGCTGGCTCTCTCCGATTACCTGTTGGCCGATTTTAAAGCTGACGATCAGGCATGGATTAATCTGTACATTGCGTATTCCGCAAGTCAGAAAAAGGGGAAATCCTCTCATTCGCCGGCTACCTGCCTTCCCGGCGGCGGTTGGAGCTTCAAGGAGTCCGGAGTTGTGGTCGTGCCCCTGGCGAAAGGCGAAAGCCGACAGGTAGCCCGGGTGCTCATGGAAAAGAACGGGACGAAACAGGTCGCCTACTACTGGTTTCCCCAGAGAGGCCGCACCTTGACCAATCTCTACGAACTCAAGCTCTATACCTTTTGGGACTCTTTGATCAGCCACAGATCCGATGGCGCACTGGTCCGGATCATCACGCCGGTGGCGGAAGGCACCTCCACCGAGACGGCCGACGCCCGGCTCAAGGCCTTCATCAAGGAGCTTTCGCCGCGGCTCGAAATTTTCATCCCCGGGAAAAACATCACATGATCCTGCTTGGCGTGCTCGTGTTCTCGATGCTGATTACGACGAGCCTGATCCCACTGTTCAATTTCCTTGCCGTGCGCTACGACGCACTGGACATGCCCGATGCGAGGAAGGTCCATTCCCGGCCTATCCCGCGGGTCGGTGGAGTGGCGATGGCCATCGGCGTACTCACGCCGCTGCTGATCTGGAATGCGTCTTCCTCCCCGGTTCGGGCGTATCTGGCCGGGGCCGCGGTCATCGTTCTGTTTGGAATCATCGACGACCTTGTCGGATTGCCGCCACCGGTCAAGATGGCGGGACAGGTCATCGCCGCAGTGATAGTGATCTTTGGGGGAGAGTGCGAGATCCGCTCCCTCGGTGCGCTTCTGCCCGCAGGCATGGCCCTGCCGGCTCTGGTCTCTGTCCCGCTCACCCTGATCGCTGTCGTGGGAGTCACCAACGCCATCAATCTGGCCGATGGACTCGATGGTCTGGCCGGCGGAATCTCGCTGCTTATTTTCGGCTGTCTGGGGGTACTGGCGTATGAGGCGAGCGACCCGGAAACCGGCCTGGTGACGCTGGCGTTCATCGGGGCGATCTTCGGATTTCTCCGGTATAACACCTTTCCGGCATCGATCTTCATGGGGGATACGGGAAGCCAACTGCTCGGTTTTACGGCTATTACCTTTTCTCTGGCGCTTACCCAGGGAGTCTCCCACTTGAGTCCGATGCTCCCGCTGGTGTTAATCGGATTTCCGGTTCTGGACACTCTCAGCGTCATGACCACCCGGATTATACAGGGGAGATCCCCATTTTCTCCCGACAAGAATCACCTGCATCATAACCTCCTGGCGCTGGGATTCCGTCACCCCGAATCGGTCCTGTTCATGTATGTGGTGCAGACCCTGATGGTGATGGCGGCATACCGTTACCGGCACAGTTCGGACTGGCTGCTGCTGGGCGGATATCTGCTGTTTTCAGCGCTGTTGCTGGTTATCATGTCTTGCGCACAGCGGACGGGATGGCAGGTTGTCAGGCCGTCCCTGATCGATAAATTGATCGAGGACCCGTTCCGGAAGCTGCGCCGGCAGGGGATTATCATGGAATATGCACTGCCCGGCTTTCTGGTGCTGGTGGTCGCGCTCCTCGTTTCCGCGGGGGTGACCCCGGCGCTCATTCCGCAACCGGTGGGAGTTGCCGCTCTGGCGCTGACCGGGTTCATCCTGGCCGGGTCTCTGATCCGTAAGACGCCCCTGGTGGAACTGATCCGGATTGCACTCTACATTATTATCCCTCTGGCGGTGTACCTGGGTGAGACCAGCAGTGTCTCCTGGATGACGGGCGCTCTGAAGCGCTGCTATGACGCGCTCTTCTACTCCACGGCACTGTTTACGTTCATAATTTCCCGGCTGTCGCGACGTGAGGGTGGCTTCAGGAGCACACCCCTTGATTTTCTCATTATCCTCACGGTCATAGTGGTTCCATATGTCTTTACCGCGGATAGCGGCGATCGGATGATGGCGCTCGTCACCGCCAAGATCGTCATCCTCTATTTCAGTCTGGAAGTACTGTTGGCCGAATTGCGGGGTAACTATGACGTGGTCTGCTACGCCACGCTGCTGCTGCTGCTGATCTTCGGCGGCCGGGGTACCGGGTGGATTTGAGCTCTAAATTATGAAGGAGACAGCATGAACACACGTTGCATCATGAGTAGGGGAGGGGCGTTGCTGGTTTTTTTCCTGTTGGTCGGCTGCGGCAGCCCCGAACAGAAGAAAGCGAAGTTCTACGCCAAGGGGGTAAAACTCTACGAACAGGAGCGGCGGGACAAGGCGTACCTGGAATTCAGAAATGCCATCCAGATCGATCCAAAGTTCGCCGACGCCTATTACATGCTCGGACTGATCGAGGATAAGCGGGGAAATGTCAAGGGAGCGTATGAAGATCAGCTGACCGCCGTCCGGTTGGCGCCCGGCAATTTCAAGGCCCGTTATCAGCTTGGCAGGATCTATCTGGGTCTCCAGGCGCCGGATAAGACGCTGGAAGAGGTGGAGGTTATCCTCAAACATGAGCCGGCCAATGCGGAGGCTCTGGTGCTGAAGGGGGCCGCACTGATAAAGTTGAAGGAGACAGACCGCGCCATTGCCCTCTTGAATGAGATTGTCGGGAAGACGATCAAGAGTCCCGAGAGTTACCAGCTGCTGGCGTTGGCCTACCGGAATCGGGGTGATATCCGTAATGTCGAGGATGTGATCAGGGAAGGAGTCGGCGTCAATCCCGCGTCAACCCCGTTGCTGCGTACTCTGGCCGATATCTGCGCAACTAGCGGAAGAAAAGATGACGCGGCGGCGCTTGCCCGCAAGGCCATGGAGGCCGAACCGACAGTCAGGGATCATCGGATCTATCTGGCGGGGCTCTTGTGGGAGAACGGCAAGGAGCTGCAGGCCAAGGAAGTCGTCACCGGGTTAATTGCAGACGACCGGGATGTTGAGGCGCGCCTGCTGGTGGCTGATTTCTATATCCGTCGCGGTCGAAATGACCTGGCGGAACAACTCTTCACGGAAGCTCGCGCCAAGGGCCTCAAGGACGTACGACTATCACTGGCGCTGGGCGACATGTATCGGGTATCGGGCAGTTATGACAGGGCCGAGAAGGTCCTGAAGGAGTCCCTGGCGGGGGCGAAGAAAGGAGCTGACGCCGTGAAGCTGCGGATCGCACTTGCGGAACTGGCTCTCAGCCGGAACCGGAAGGATGTCGCCTCTGACTATACCGAAGAGGTATTGAAAGAAAGCCCCAAAAATACCGAGGCCCATCTCCTTAAAGGGAGGCTGGCCCTCGCCAAGGGCGACTTCATAACCGCTATCTCCGAATTTCGGACAGTGGTCACCGACAAACCGCGGTTTGCTCAAGGTGTCATCATGCTGGCGCAGGCCCATATCCAGAATGGTGAGCAAAATCTGGCTGCGGATGTTCTGCAGAGCGCCCTGAAAGCGGACCCGGACACTCTTGAGGTGCGGCGGGCTCTGGCGGAACTGTATCTGGCGCAAAACGACAGGGCAAAAGCGTTGGAACTGATGCGCAAGGGGGTTGAATTGGCGCCGGAAACGGTCGAGGCGCGGCTCGCCCTGGGTGACTATTACCTGGCGACCGGCGACCCGCGGCGGGCGGAGGGAGAATTTGAGGCGGCAAAGCGGATGGCGCCAACCTCAAAGTCGGCCTACCTGAAGCTTGCCGACCTCTATAACGCCGAGCACAAACCGGCGAGGGTCATTGCGGAACTGGAAAAGGTCGTGGTCATCGATCCGGCGTCGGATGTGGCGGCAGGCTCATTGGCGAGGCTCTATATCTCCGCCAAAAACTACCCTGCGGCGAGCGCCCTTGCCGAACAACGGCTACTCTCTAATCCCCGCGACGCCGGCGCCTGGTTCATCCTCAGCCAGGTACGCATCGCCCGCAAGGAATATGGCGCCGCTCAGGAAGCCCTGGAGAAGGCTGTGGCGGTTCGGCCGGAGAGTCCGGAGTTTGCACAGGAGCTGGCCAAGATACTGGTAATTCAGGGTAAAAAAGAGCTGGCCATGGCCCGGCTGGAACAGGCGCTGAAGGCTAATCCTGACACTGTTTCTTTATATATGTATCTGGCGGAGTTGAATCTGTTGTCAAAAAATTTCTCGCGAACGGCGGAGCTATATCAGCAGGCCTTGGCGCGACAGCCCGACCTCTGGGCTGCGGCTAATGATCTGGCGTTTGTCCTGTCCGAATATCTGGCGACCCCCGAAAATCTCAACAAGGCGCTGGTTGCGGCGCAACGGGCGCTGGCGCTGCGTCCTGGAGATCCGGCAGTGCTGGATACCCTCGGGTGGGTTCTCTTCCGCAAGGGGGACACGGCAATGGCGCTGAACCTGCTGAAAAAAGCCCAGATCAAGGCGCCCGACAGTGCGCTCCTCAACTATCATCTGGGGATGGCGCTTTCCCGATCCGGACAGACGGAACCGGCGCGAGTGGCTCTAAAAAAATCACTGGTCGGCAAGGGAGGGTTTCCTGGGCGGGATGAGGCGCAAAAAACACTGTCGGCTCTCATAAGTTGACAAATTCACATAACAGCAACAAGTTCTCCATCCCGCTGTGATTCTGAAATGGTAGAAGATCAAGTTATTTCATGAAAGCTGCGAATCAGGAGTGAGACGACGGATATGAAATTTAGAGCTATAAGAGTGGCCCTGGTGGCCGCTGTGGTGATTGTTTCCGCCGGGCGCGTCTTTCCGGTGGAAGCGGCTTCTCCTTGGGGATTGTGGAACGACCCGCAGGGCGCTCTGGTTGCGCCGGAGTCGGGGGCGACGCCGGCGCCGACCGTTCCGGAACCCCACGATTCAAAAGTGCAGGAGAGCAAGCCTGATAAGAAGTGGGAAATGTGGAACGATCTCAAGCCCGCCGCGGCGCCGGTTCCGCGGGCCATCCCCGATGCGGCTCCGGTTTCCTCGGATTTCGTTCCGCCGCCGCCGCAGTACCAGATTCTAGCCATGTTGCAGGTTGCTCCGGATCAGGGGCTCATGATAACCGCCCAGGGTCCCGCTTCGGCGACAGCGGGCAAATCGTCTTCGTCGGCGATGGATGTGCAGGCTTCCGTTCCGGCGGCTCCGCAGTCATCTCCCCCGGGCGCCGCGGAATCAGTTCCGGGAGAAGCTTACGTCATCGGCGCCGGCGACGTACTTGACATAGCGGTTTGGAAAGATGAAGCACTCACCAGGAGTGTGACTGTCCTCCCTGACGGGACTATTTCGTTCCCCCTGGCCGGTGATATGCGGGCCGCGGGCAAGACGGTCGCCGGATTCCGCGCCGACATGGAACAGCGACTTAGCCGGTTTGTAACTGAGCTCGTGCTGTCAGTGGAGGTCAAGCAGATCAACAGTATGCAGATTTACGTGATTGGTCGGGTCAATGGCCCGGGAAGGCAAATTCTTAACGGCAATCTGACCGTGCTGCAGGCCCTTTCCAGCGCCGGAGGGCTGAATCCTTTCGCCAGGAAGGACCGGATCACCGTGATGCGCACCGAAGGCGGAGAGACCAGATCCTTTCCTTTTCGTTATTCAGAGGTGATTGAAGGGGAGAATCCTGGCCAGAATATCCTGCTGAAGCGTGGGGATGTGGTTGTTGTCCCGTGACCGTGCGGTGCGAGCCGGATCATGGGCGAGCTCTGCTTTCTCTGCGCGGACCTTTCGCCCGACGCTTGTCATGTTAGGGGTGGTGGCTCTTCTTGCCTCTGCACCGGCCCGTTCCGGAGCCGAAGAGGTGAGGGTAGTCCCAACCTTTTCCTTCAGGCAGCAGTTCACCGACAATTACCGTTATGTTCCCCGGATGGAGGGGGCGGCGATGACAACGGTTATTCCCGGTATCGAGTTGGGGGTCAAAACCGAACGCCTGGAGGCGTCGGCGACCGCCCTGGTGGAGTGTCTGGCCAATTTCGTCAGGAAGGAGGGCTATCTCGGTGCGGTAAACCAGAACTATAACGGTTCTTTTTCTTTCCTTACCAGCCCCACCACGCGGGTATCCGGGAGGGCGAGCTACCTTGACCAGCCGAGCCCCGAGCGCCCTCTGGCGGTTAACGGGGTGCTCATCAGTCCGGCGCGGTTATCCCAACAGGCTTATGGCGGTTCCGGAGGGTGGCTTATTTCGGAACGGCTTGGCTCCAGCATTCAGTACGACTATTCCCGTTATGATTATTCCCCTCCGACGGTCAGCACCAATACCACCAATGCCTTTAACATCGGACTTACCTATGAACTTGAAAATGGTTCGCTCAGTCAGGCGACACTGACCGCGGGTTTGGCTCGATACAGTTTTGACTCCGCCGCTCAACAGTCCCTGGCGGACAATTATTACCTGACTGTCGGGGCGAATCATAATTTTTCCGAACGGTGGCGGGTGTCTGCGGATGCGGGCGGACGCTATACCCACTCGAACTACACACTTTTTTCCCAAAACGCCGGTTTCAGCCCGGCGTCAGTCAAGGACGGCCTTGGTTTCGTCGCTCATCTGGCCCTCAACTATCACACTGACCGATCATCGGCCGATCTGATCGTCAAACACGATCTGGAGCCGGGGTCAGGGAGCACGGCAGTAACCAATACTACGGCGGTCTATTTGACGGCGAGCCACCGGTATTCGGAAGTTTTGTCCACATCCCTCACGGCGGGGTACACGAAACGAACCACCGGGCAGATCAATCCCGCTATTCAGGGCGCCAATGAGGACATTGTCAGCATTTCTCCTGGAGTCAGCTATACCGCGACCCCGGATCTTACCGCTGGGGTCAGCTACACATATACCCGGACTTTCTACGGCGCTCCAAGTTCCGACGTCTATCAGAACATGGTGTATGTGGGATTGACCTGGAAGCGAAATCTGTTTGATTAGCCGAAATCGGAGGTTTCATTTTGAAGATTGTCATCAGAAACGGTCGTGATATCGCGGCGATTCTGCGCAGAAGAAGGCTGAGTCTTATCCTCCCGTTAGTCGGGATATTTCTGTCCGCGGCGCTCATCGGTCTTATGCTTCCCCGGAGTTATAAATCGAGTTCCCGGATACTCATCGAGGATCAATCCATTCCCCGCGAACTGGTGATGCCCACCGTGACAAGTTATGCCGAACAGCGGCTCCAGACCATCACCCAGCGGATCATGAGCACCACCAAGCTCCTCGAAATAATTAATAAATTAAAGCTTTATCCCGAGCTTGCGGAGAAGTGGACCACCGAGCAGCTCATAGATAAGATGCGCAAGGACATTATCTTCGAGACTGTTATCGCCGAGGTCATGGACAACAGGACCGGTCGGCAAATTAACGCAACCATCGCTTTTTCACTTTCCTACCAGGGGCGAGACCCCGCCATGGTCCAGAAGGTAACCAACGTGCTGGCTTCTCTCTACCTGGATGAGAATCTCAAGGTGCGTGAACAGCAGATCCGGGGAACCAATCGGTTCATCGAGGAGGAGATGAAGTCTCTTCAGGCGCTGTTAGCCGGTACCGATGCGAAGATCGCCGAGTTCAAGAGCCGCAACCTGGACACCTTGCCGGAACTGAATCAGTTCAACCTCCAGAGCGCTGACCGGTATGACCGGGATATCGATCTGGCCAGGGAGCAGCTCAAGATGCTCAAGGAGCGGGAGCAGGCATTGGAGAGCCAACTTGCCATCATTCCCACTGATGCGAAGACTTCGAATAACAATCGCCTCACCGAGCTGAGGGCCAAACTGGTCTATCTCAAGAGCAGGTACTCCGAAAAGTATCCGGATGTCTACAAGACCGAGATGGAAATTACAGCGCTGGAGAAGCAGATGAGCCTTCCGGTCCGGAGTGTCCCGAAGGGGTTGCAAATAGAAAATCCGGCGTACATTTCGACCACCGCGCAACTGGCTGGAGTTCGGACGGATATGGAGTCCAACAGGCGACTGATCAGAGAATACCGGACAAAGTCCGAAACCTACCGCAAGCGGGTTGCGGTCTCCCCCCGCGTGGAGGAGGGGTACAAGGCGCTCTTCATCGAACGCGCCAACTATCAGCAGAAATATGACGACTTGGCCAGAAAATACCTGGAAACCAAGGTGGCCAGCGGCCTGGAAAAGGAGCAGATGGGTGAAAGGTTTGTCATCATTGACGCCGCCCGGATGCCGGAGCAACCGATCAGCCCCAATTTCCCAGCCATTCTGATCGTCGGTCTGCTGCTCGGCATCGGCGCCGGTGTCGGCCTGGCAGCCTTCAATGAACTGCGTGACCAGTCGATCCGGCAGGTGGAGACCTTGGCCGCCGCGATTTCGTTTCCGGTGCTCGGCTTTATCCCGCTGTTCGTTGATCTTGAGGCCCTGGCCCGGTCCCGCGCCAGGCTGAGACTGGTCGTGGTCGGCGTAGTCCTGTTCCTGGCCGCGGTATCGGCCCTGTTCCATTTCTTCGTCATGGATCTCGATCTGGTGTGGGTCAAACTGGCGCGCAGGTTGATGCTTTGACGCCCGAAGCTGGCGGTGACCGCCATCTGAAGAGGAGTTTATGATGATCGCTACCGGACATACTCCGGACACCACCTTGTCGGACTCGCCTGATCCCGAGCGCTATGCGCCACGAGATGATTCTTCCCGGAAAAGGGCAGGTTGGATTTCGCCGAACTACACGAGTACCCGCTGTATCCGGCCCGACAGCGCCAAGGCGAAACGGAACCACTGTCTGACGCCGGACTCACCGGGAGAAGTTCGGAAACAGTATGATTTTATCAGGAGTCGGATCAGGCAGCGAATCGGTGACTCGGCCGGTACGACCATCATGGTGACCAGCCCCCGGCCCGGTGAGGGTAAGACCATTACCGCGGTAAATCTGGCTATGACGCTCGCCCGCGACTATGAACATACGGTGCTTCTGGTGGATGCTGATCTGAAAGGACAGCGCATACATGAGGTAGTGGGCTATGAAAGCAGCGTGGGATTGGTCAATAACCTGCTTGACGATCGACCGCTACATGAGCTGATGGTCTGTCCCGGTGTTGAGAAGCTCACCATCATATCCGGTGGCGGCAGTTTGCCGGAGAGCAGTGAGTTGCTCAGGTCGACCCGGATGGGGCGACTGGTCGCCGAGATGCGAGACCGTTACCCGGATCGGTATGTTTTGTTCGATGTCCCCCCGGTCCTTACCGGAACCGATGCAATCAGTCTTGCGTCCTCGGTCGATTATATAATAGTCACGGTCCGGGCCGGCGCTTCGACTCTACCGGAGCTGCAAACGGCTCTCGACATGCTGCCGCAGGAGAAGATCATCGGAGTTATCCTTAATGGGGTCGATAATGGGTGACGCTCCCGCAACAAACAGGGAGAAGGAACGTTTGTCCGTCGGGAAATAACATCACGTGATATGGCCTCGTTGGAATAGGGAAGACGTCAACAAAACAGACAAGGAGAAAGATGATGAAAAATAAGCTGTTTGCGCTTCTGGTTGCGCTCCTGATGACCGTTGGCGTCGCTGGTAACGCCATGGCTGACTTTGCCGCAGGCCATCTCATCCGGGTGGTATACGACTCTGTCGGCGCCAAGGAATACGCCACCGACCTCGGTTCCTGGGCCTCTGTCAGCACTGCTGCAGCCGGCGCACTGCTTGGGGGCGGCGTGGACGCCTTCACCCTCGACAACACCGGCGCTGTCTCGGTGAGCGATCTGTATGTCGGGTACTATCTTGCTGACGCAACTACGGGCGCCAACCAGGCGGTCATCGCCGGTGACGCCAACGGCCTGACTTCCGGTGCGCGTAAATTCAGCGGGTTCTACTCAAACTTGTATGGTGTTACCACCAACTATGCCGTCAACATGATTGCCGGCACCAACTCTGCACTCTTGGCTGACAAGTCTGCAAAGAGCGCCAATACTTTCTTCAACAAAGCCGGCAATTCGGTGGTCGGCGCCGGCGATTATGGCGGGTGGGTCACCGCCGCTACCAACCCCGGCGGCGTCCTGAACCTGGCTCCTCTCGGCACAACCGGTTATGTCGATCAGACCCTCTACACGTGGACCGGCCCGAACCTAGCGGCAACCGGTAAGGTCGATGGCGCCAAAGCTTTCACCGTCCGCACCATGGCCGACGGTTCTACTGTAATCGGTACGGCGGTTGCAGGAGATACCGTTCCGCCGGTCCTTACACTCTCGGCCCCTGTTGACGGTCTCCTTACCAATAACGCCTCCGTCTCGGTCGCCGGTACGGCCACCGACGCAGGGGGCATCGGGTCGGTCACCGTCAACGGTCTCCCTGTCGGCGTGGGCGCCGACGGTTTCTTCACTTTCCCGACGATGCTTGTCGCCGGCCTTAACACCTTCACCGTGGTCGCCACGGACAATGCCGGCAACAGTTCGCCACCGGTGACACGCTCTGTTATTCTGGACCAGGTTGCGCCGGTCCTGACGGTCGTGGTCCCGGACACAGGGCTTTTAGTAAATTACACAACCTTCACCTTTGCCGGCAACGCCACTGACGCCGGGGGCGAAGTCACGGCGGTCACCGTCAATGGCCTGCCGGTCACCCTGGGCGTCGGCGGTCTCTTCAGCACTAACGTGATGCTGGCAGCCGGGACCAATAGCATCACCACGGTCGCCACGGATAAGGCGGGCAACAGCAGTACGGTAATCAGCTCGGTTATCCTGGATACCGTTGCACCGGTCCTGACGGTCGCGTCGCCGGTTGACGGGCTTCTTACCAGTATCGCCTCCGTCTCGGTCACCGGTACGGCCACCGACGCAGGGGGCGTCAAGTCGGTCACCGTCAATGGTCTGCCTGCCGGCGTGGGCGCCGGCGGCTTCTTCACTTTTCCGACGACGCTTGTCGCCGGTCTTAACACCTTCACCGTGGTCGCCACGGACAATGCCGGCAACAGTTCGCTACCGGTGACACGCACGGTTATTCTGGATCAGGTCGCGCCGCTCCTTACGGTCGTGGTCCCGGACACAGGGCTCTCTGTCAATTACACCCCCTTCACCTTTACCGGCAACGCCACTGACGCCGGGAGCGAAGTCACTGGGGTCACCGTCAACGGCCTGCCGGTCACCGTGGGCGTCGGCGGGCTCTTCAGCACTAACGTGACGTTGGTAGCCGGGGCCAATAGCATCACCGCGGTCGCCACGGATAAGGCAGGCAACACCAGTACGGTGACACGCTCGGTTACCCTGGATACCGTCGCGCCGGTCCTGACGGTCGCAGCGCCGCTCAACGGGCTTGCAACCAATAACGCATCACTCGCCGTCACCGGTACCGCCACGGATACAGGGAGCGACATCAAGTCTGTTACCGTTAATGGTCAGTCGGTTACCGTGGCCGCCGGCGCCTTCAGCACCAGCGTGACGCTGGTTGCCGGGGCCAACACTATCACCGTGATCGCCACGGACGGCGCCGGAAATCACACAACCGTAACTCGTTCGGTTACCATGAATTCGGTCCTGACGGTCAACATTCAAGGGACCGGCGCAGGTTCTGTCAACAGCATCCCGCTGGGCATAAATTGTCTCAGCGGTACTTGCCAGGCCATTTTTAATCCAGGGGCAGTGGTCTCACTGACCGCCATTCCCAATGGCGATTCCGTTGTATCCTGGAGCGACGCGTGCGCCGGATGCACCGGCAAGAGCTGCGATGTCAGTGTCACCGGAGGAGTCCGCTGCGGTGTCATCTTTTCCTTCGTCAAGCCCGCACGGATCGGAACTACCGACTATGACACCCTCCAGGCAGCCTATGACGCCGCCGCCGATGGCTCAAACATAATGGTGCGAGATTATGGCTTCCTCGGCACGCTGAACTCGAATCTGCTGAAAAAGGTAGTCATAAAAGGCGGCTACAATCAGACCTATACCCAGCAGACCGGATTTAGCGACATCATGGGTGTAATGACCATCAGGAAGGGTAGTGTTATCATTGAACGTGTTCTGATAAAATAACATTGTAGCCGGTGGAGACCCAAGCAGTGTGATACAAATTACTCACTATTGCCGAGACCCGATTGCGAAGTTCAAACAGTGTGACGACAAGGGGAAGACTATATGAGAACGCCGGTGATGATGTTTTTGACGATGCTTCTTTTCGTCTCATGTCTGTGGGGCTGTGGGGGAGGCGGGGGAAGCAGCCAGCCGGCGGTCACCACTCAGGCCAAGTTATCCGGGGTCTTTGTGGATGGTCCGGTTCAAGGTCTGACGTATGTAACCACCCCTGGCGGTATCAAGGGGGTTACCGGGGCGGGTGGGACGTATGATTATCTTCCCGGTGACACGGTCAGGTTCACGATTGGCGATTTAGTAATTGGCTCCGCTACGGCTAAAGGGGTTATTACTCCGTTGGATCTGGCAGCCAAGTCGGGACTTACCGGTGCGGCCCTGGACAGTGCGGCGGTCAGGATAGTCCAAGTGCTCATGACGTTGAACAGCAGCGTCGATC
>CAIOGM010000127.1 GCA_903857795.1 uncultured Geobacter sp. | reverse complement strand
GCCCCTTGCGCCTCTTCGAACCGGTCCTCCAACTGCTCCCCCTTGGCCCAGGAGATCAACTCGTCCACCCCGCCGCAAAAGCTCACCCGGGGCTCGTACCCCAGCACACTCCGACTCCGGGAGAGGTCCGCATAGCAGTCCCGGATGTCCCCCACCCGGTACCGGCCGCTGAACTCCAGGCCGACGGAGCTACCGGTCCGTTGCCGGATCAATTCCGCCAGATCCAGGACCGTCAACCGCTCGCCGCTCCCCACATTGAAGATTCCGTTCTCCGCCCTTTCATTTTCCAGCGCCAGTAGATTGGCCTGCACCACGTCCCGCACATTGACGAAGTCACGGCCGGGAAGACCGTCCTCATAGATGACGATCTCCTTGCCGGAGAGCGCCCGATTGGTGAAGATGGCGCCGATCCCGGTATAAGGGTTGTTAAGAGCCTGGCGAGTGCCGTACACGTTGAAATAGCGCAGAATCACCGAGGGGATGCCGTAAGAACCGCTGAAGGTCCGGAGCAGATCCTCCTGCACCTGCTTGGTGAGGGCATAGACGGAGAAGGGAGTGCGCGAAAGATCCTCGTCCGTGGGGATCGGCTCCACCGGTTCACCGCAGAAGGGACAGATCAGCTCCCAGCGACCCGCCTCAAGCTGCGCCCTGCCCCTGGATGCGGGATGAACGGGTCCGCAACTCTGACAACGGCAGGCCCCTTCGCCGTACACGGCGCGTGATGATGAGAGAATGACCTTTTTGACCCGCCCGGGAGAGCCGGCCAGAACCTCCAGGAGCAGGGCGGTGCCGCTGATGTTCACATCACAGTAGCTCTGCATGGCGTACATGGACTGCCCCACCCCGGTCTGGGCCGCGAAGTGATAAACCGCCTCGATCCCGTCCAGCGCCCGGTGCAGATCATCTCTCACCCGGACATCGCCCACCATCAGCTCGACCCTGGAGTCCAGGTATGCGGGACGCTGCCGGGCCGCTCCGTGGACCTGGGGATCCAGGTTGTCCAGGATTCGGACCCGGTACCCCCGGCTCAGGAGAGCGTCGGCGGTATGGGAACCGATGAAACCGGCACCGCCGGTGATCAGGATGTTTCTCATGGATGACCTCATGAATCCAGCAAATTGCGGTAGAGGCGGCCCAGTTCCCGCGCCGCCTCGGCCGGGTCGTAGCGCCGCCGTGCCTCACGCTTTCCCCGTTCACCGAGAGTCCGGGCCTTTTCGGGAGAGTCCAGCAGCCGACCAATGGCGGCAACCAGCGCCGGCACATCGTTGGGGGGGACGAGGAGGCCGGTTTCGTCGTGGGTAATGACAGTATTTATCCCCTTGGCGTCAGTCCCCACCACGGCGATGCCGCTGGCCATATAGATGGGGAGCTTGCCCGGCACGTTCTCGCCGTAGAGCCGCAGGGCAAAGCCGATATCGCAGATCTTCAGATAGTGGGGGAGCCGCTGAAACGGCTCGTCGTCCACGAAGACAACCCACTGGGTGAGATCAAGATCGGCGATGATCTTGCGGTACTCCTCCAGGGGGCGGCCGAAGAGGACCAGCCGGACGTCGGAGCGCTCTCGGGCAATCACCCTGAAGGCGTCTATGAGAAAATCGACCCCCTGGTATGTCTCCATGCCGCCAGAGTAGATGAGAAGCTGCTCGCCGTTGGGCCGGAGTCGTTGCTCCAGATTCCGGTCCACCCGCTCATCGGGCAGATCGAAGTCATCCAGCTCCGGGACATCTTCCACCACGGTGATCTTGGCCGGGTCATGCCCTCGGCGGACGAATTCATCGCGCCGCATCAGGGACTGGGCCACGATCCGGTCCACTCTCCGCTCCACCCAGAGCTCGAAGGCCGAGAGCGGCTTCACCAGCGGTGAACCATCCTTCAGTGCGCCGGTGGCGATCAGCTCGGGGACAAAGGTGCCGTGGGCATTGTAGATGACCTTGGCCCCGGTGAAGAGCCGGACCATGAGCCCCAGGAGCGCCCCTTCGTGAAGATGACCGTCGATGACCTTTATCCCTTCACGGCGAACCGTCCGGAGAAGCGTGAAGAAGAGGAGCGGATCATAGCAGAGCTTGGCCAGGTTGGCCCCGGCCCGCTTGATGGAGAGAGGAAGCGCCCGCGTCCGGTGGATGACGAAGGGAAAATCGCCGTCACCCCCCTGGCCGTAGCAGACCACGTGAATCTCAAACTCTGCGGAGAGGGCCGTGGCCAGCCGCTTGATCCGCAAAGGGGTTCCACGGTCGATGAAAAAGGGGCAGGGTGCAACCACCGCTATTTTCGGGACCGGGGACCGGGTATCAGAGACCGGGGGAAAATCAGTCATGACCCTGATCTTTCTCACGGTAGTGACGAATCAGCCCGTGCAGTATCAATGTCCCTGAAGTTAAACCGTTCCCGCACCACATAGATCGGTTTACCCTGGGCCTCATAGTAGGTACGGGCGTTCAATTCACCCAGGAGTCCCAGGACGATGAACTGCACCCCCATGAAGAGGAGGAAGGCGGTGAGGATCAGGAGCGGATTGCGGTTCATGTTGATCTGCTCGAACCATTTCATGTAGAGGGTAAGCGCCCCGCTGACGCAGCCGGCGCCAAGGGTGTAGATCCCCCACTTGCCGAAGAGCTGGATCGGCTTGGTGGAGTACTGAAGCAGGAACATGACCGTCATCAGATCCAGGACCACCCGGACCGTGCGGGAGATGCCATACTTGCTCGTGCCGAAGAGCCGGGGATGGTGACGCACCGGGATCTCCCCCACCTTGGCCCCCACCTGGGAGGCAAGAGCCGGGACGAAGCGGTGCATCTCGCCGTAGAGGTTGATCCCGTCCAGCACCTCGCGGCGATATGCCTTGAGGGTGCAGCCGTAGTCGTGGAGATGGACTCCGGTCATCCGGGAGATGAGACCATTGGCGATGATGGAGGGGAGTTTCCGGTTGATAAACGTATCCTGACGCTCCTTGCGCCACCCGGAGACCACATCGTACCCTTCGTGGATCTTGGCCAGGAGCGCAGGGATATCCAGGGGGTCGTTCTGCAGGTCACCGTCCATGGGGATCACCACTTCGCCGGTGGCGGCGTCGAAGCCGGCGGCCATGGCGGCGGTCTGACCGAAGTTGCGGCGGAACCGGATGACCTTGACCCGGGGATCCCGGGCGGCAAGCTCCCTGAGGATGAGGCAGGAGCGGTCACCGGAGCCGTCATCCACCAGGATCAGCTCCCAGGAGAAGTCACAGCAGGTCAGGGCGTCACTGACCCGCTCGTAGAGGTTGGGGATGTTTTCCTCTTCATTGTAGAGCGGTACGACAATGCTTACGTCCACGTGCATTCCTCGTAGTGACCGGGACCAGGGAGTGGAATCCGGTGCTGTTTATTCTGTCTGTTGTTGGGTAAATGGTTCTCCAAAGCGCTTTACCCGACAAATGGTGATCTCGTCCTCACCGATGGCTATCTTTCGGAAAGGATAGAAGAGAAAACCCCGGATCATGCCGACGCCGAAGGCGCAGTGAAAGAGCAGGAAGAGCGGTGGGAGGAGAGCGGCCGAACGGAACTCCCCTCTCCTGATCCCCTCGCGAACCGCGAAGATGACTGCCAGAGAGAGATAGAGCATCAGCGGCGCCAGGAACAGGAGGTCAGCGAAAACGGGGATCGCCGCCAGATAGACAACGAAGAGTGTCGGCACAAACGCAATCCACTTGACCCTGCCGCTGATGATGGTCTGTTCAGCCCTCCCCCGTCCATAACCGAAGAGTTGCCGACCAAAGGCCCTGACGCTGCGCCGCTGGCTCCGCTCCACCGCCAGGTCCGGGTCGTGGATCATGAGCCGCCCCGAGGAGGCGATCCGGTCCATCAGTTCGTTTTCTTCATTGGGGTAGAGCCGTTCGTCAAAACCGCCGAACTCGGAAAACTCCTTCTTGCGGAACGCCAAATTGCAGAGGATCAGCTCGTGCTCTCCGGTGGCACGGACCCCGCCGTGACAGCGGTAGCGGTTTCTCACCCCGCCCCCGCCGAATCGGGAGATCAAGAGCATCCCGAAGGCGTGCTGAAGTGTCGTGTCCCCTTCAGGGGTCAGAGAAGGGCCGCCGACGACCGCCACGCGCGAATCCTGGAAATGAGCCTCCGCACGGCCGAGGAAACCGGGCGACACCAGAGAATCGTCATCCAGAAAGTAGAGGATCTCTCCCGTCGCCTCCGCCGCGGCCCGGTTCCGCTGCCGGCTCGGGTTGCGCCCCTGGGCGATGAAGAGCTCGAACCGCGCCGACGGGTACTCTTCCCCGCGCAACCGCTCCAGGGCCTTGACGTACCCCCCCGGCTTCACCGGAATGATGACGGATATCCGGCTCATTCTTCAAACACGAAAAAAAAGCCGGGAAATCCGGCTTTTTTTTCGTTGCCACCTTCAGGCATGCACGACCTCCGCTTACGGCAGGGGGTCTGCCGTACTTCATCCTACCGCGAACCGCCGTAGCTGTGGAGCCCTGAAAGGAAGAGATTAACCCCCAGATAGCAGAAGATGGTGGCGGCAAAACCGATGATGGAGAGCCAGGCAGCTCGCTTGCCGACCCAGCCACGGGTGATCCGGGCGTGCAGGAAGGCCGCATAGACGAACCAGACGATGAGCGACCAGGTCTCTTTGGGATCCCAGCTCCAGTAGGTACCCCAAGCGTAGTTGGCCCAGGCGGCGCCGGTGATGATCCCCAGGGTGAGGAGCGGAAAACCGATCATGATGGCGCGGTAGTTCATGTCATCCAGAATCCGGGCCGAAGGAAACGTGGCTACTATTCCCCCTGCGGAAGAATTGCTGTCAGAGCTCTCGGAGTTGATCTTGATCAGGTACATGATGGAGATGCCGCAGGCCACCGCGAAGCAGGCGTAGCCGAGGAAACAGGTTATCACGTGGTAGAGGAGCCAATTGCTCTGCAGGGCCGGAACCAGTGGCTCGATATTACTCTGCAGACTAAGCTGGGCCCACGCCATCCCCAGGAGGGCAAAGGGGACGACAAAGGCGCCGATGATCCGGTACTTGTACTTCATGTCCAAGATGCCGAAGATCAGGATGATTGTCCAGGAGAAGAAGACCACCGACTCGTACAGATTTGAGAGTGGTGCGTGCCCATGTCCCTGCACATAGGATTCATTCCAGCGGAGGCCGATGGCGATGGTCTGGGCGATGAAGCCGGCATAGGCCGCCAAGCTCCCCCCCATGCCGATTGCCTTGTTCCTGCTGGCAAGGAAGGCAAAAAAGAGCAGCATGGAAATAAGGTAAGAAAAGGTAGTGATGTTGAACATCAATGAACTCGTCATGCGTAAACTCCTCCAAAAAGATACTCTGCTTCAGGGTGCGAAACGTCGGAACAACCGGAAAGAGATCGCAAGCCGATCATGGCTTCTCCACCTGCTTCAGCTTCTCCGCCAGTCCGTCGAAGAGAATGCCAAAGCCGGCGGGGTTCTTACTGGCCGATCCCCCCAGAACCACCCGACTGCCGGTGATCCGGATCCAGATCCGTTTGTGAGACATGAAAAAGGCGATGCAGATCCCCATGACCATCAGGGCGCAGCCGAGCCAGACGACCCCGACTCCCGGATCCTTGGCAACCTGGAGACCGGTGAAAAATTTAGCGTCACTGGAGTCGTAGGTGAAGATCATGTCTCCCCCTCGCTTCTCATCGAAGTTCGGGCTGTTCTTGAAGACGATGAAGAGCTGGGGCGCCTTCCCCGGCGGGGTGAATTCGATTCTTGCCGCCGGTCCGGAAAAGCCGGGCATCATGGGGCCGACCTCGTCGGTTGATTCCACAACCTGGACGGTGGAGCCGTCGGAGAGCTTCGCGGCCTCTCCCTGCCGCAGGGTCAGCGGCATCGAGAGGGCGCCGTTACGGGAGCGAACGGTCAGGTGAAAGGTTGAATCACCCGCCGGGCCATAGCTGGACTGATAGAAGGTGATCCCCTTATAGGTGAGCGGATCGTTAACGATAGTCGCCCGTTGCTTGATCACCTCCTGGCCGTTATCAGTAACTGTCAGGAGGCTTCTGAACTCCTTGGGGGCGCCGGTATCATAGAGGGTCACCGTGAACTTGTCACAGCGGACCTTGAAACCCAGGTCGATGGACTTTTCGGTCCGGGTCACAACCTTATCGACCTCTCCCCCTTCGGGGATGTTGACATATGCCTTGTAGCCGAAGAGAGACCCGAGGATGGCGCCAATGAAGACAATGATGATACTCAGGTGAACGACATATACTCCGAGACGGCTGTAAGGTGTCTTTTGGACAAAGAGATGAATCTCGCCGTCCTGCTCAGTTATCACCGGAGCGCCGAAATTGGCCGTGAGGAACGCGACCATCCGCTCCTTGATCTGGGGCGCCGTCCCCTTGGCCGTAAAGGCATACAGATTGGAGAGCGATTTTTCCACACCGCTCTCCAGGAGCGGCGTAGGGACCGAGGCGAGCTTCCAGACCCGGGGAAGTCGTTTGATGGAACAGGCGGTAAGGTTGACGGTGAAGAGGTAAAGCAAGAGGATGAACCACCAGGAGTGGTACATGTCGAACAGGTCCATGGCGCCGAACAGCTTGATGGCGCCTGCGCTGTACTCCCTCTGGAGTTCCTCCATGGTCCCGCCCTGCTTGATGATTGTGCCGAAGATGGAGGTCACGGCAAGAGTGATGATAAGTGAGATGGCAAGCTTCAGGGAGCAGAAGAAATCCCACAGGGACTGGAGTAAACCGCTATTCTTGGTAGACAAAACGTGCTCCTGGAATGAGATGGGGACCGAACCGGTTGAAGGCTCTTCCCGAAACAGGATTTATACAGGAATGTGCTGAAAAATGGAAAATAATTCTTTCTAAGAATCTACCCCAGGATGGGAAAAGGGGTGACAATTTCTTGCCACCCCTTTTCTTCACCCTTACTGGCTGTTACGAAATTATTTTTTGTGGCAGAATCCGCACTTCGCGGTGTCCGGGTTCTTCTTGGCGTGACACTCCTTGCAAAGAGCGTGAGCCTTGTCCTTGTTGAAGCCTTCGATCTTGCCTGGCTTGTCGCCATGGCACTCCTTACAGGTGACCTTCAATACTTCCTGATGCTTCTTGTGAGGAAAGGTCACGTTACCATTTTTGGCATTAAAGGTGATGCTTTCGGGACCGGCAGCCATTGCTGAAACCGAACCGACGAAGGTAAGTGCAGCGATAAGGGCGATCATTCTTTTCATTTTTTTCTCCTCTGGTACGTTGCGTGTAATGGTTAAAGAAGCGCCGAAAATAATATGAACGACCACAACCTGTCAAGAAAAAACGCAAATTGAACCACACGGGACAGTATCTGCCGTCAACCGCAGTTTAATGCCTCGTCCTTTTCATCCACTTCCCGGGCCATCTGAGTGCGATATGCCACCAACCGCGCCGACAGGGTCCGGTCCTCCAGAGCAAGAATCGATATTGCGTGCAAGGCCGCATTCTTTGCTCCGGCCTTGCCGATGGCCATGGTAGCCACGGGAATTCCCCCAGGCATCTGGACCATGGCGTAAAGGGCGTCTACTCCGTTCAGCGCCCCCCCACCGATGGGAACCCCGATGACCGGAAGAACCGTTTCAGCGGCGATGACACCAGCCAAATGCGCAGCCATCCCGGCACCGGCAATGATTATCCTGACACCACGTCCGGCTGCCTCGCTGGCCAAGGTAGCGGTCTTGCGCGGGGCCCGGTGTGCCGAGGAGATCCGCCGCTCGAATGGGACTCCGAAATCGGTAAGAATGTCCGCGGCCTCGTTCATGACAGGAAGATCCGAATCGCTTCCCATGACTATCAGTACCAGTGGTTTCATGAATACCCCTTGGTTCAAGATTCTAGGTTCAGGGTTCTAAGTTCAAGGTTCAGGGTTCTATGTTCAAGGTTCTAAGTTCTAAGTTCAAGGTTCAAGGTTCAATGTTCGGTCCAAGTTGATGTGGTCGCCGGTCACGGTCGATCAGTCACAGGTCACCGGTTTTCATTCACCGATTCAACGCCTTGTGACCTATATCCTTCCGAAATTGCACCCCCGGCCAGGTAATCTGGTTGACTCCCTGGTAGGCACGGTCAATGGCGTCCTTAACCGTAGCACCCCGGGCGGTGACACCGAGCACCCGACCGCCATTGGTGACACAAGCTCCCTCTTTAATCGCCGTTCCCGCATGAAAAACCACCAGGTTGGGAATCTTCGCCGCCTGATCCAGCCCCGTGATAACGTCTCCTTTAATGACATCTCCAGGATACCCCGCAGCGGCCATCACAACACAGACCGTCGCCTCGTCGTGCCACTGCAGCTGGATGCCGCTGATATCCCCCAGAGCGACGGCCATGAGCAGAGGGACGATATCCGACTTGAGCCGCATGAGGAGCGGTTGACACTCTGGATCGCCGAACCTGGCATTGAACTCCAGAGTCTTCACCGAATCCCCATCGATCATGAGGCCGGCATAGAGTACGCCGCGATAGGTACGCCCTTCGGCTGCCATGCCGTCGATGGTCCGTTGCATCACCTCGGTCATCGCCTTTTCGTGAATCGCCGGCGTAACCACCGGAGCCGGCGAATATGCGCCCATACCTCCGGTGTTGGGTCCCAGGTCTCCATCAAAGATCGTCTTGTGATCCTGAGCAGTGGCAAGGGGGATGATGTTCCTGCCATCGGTAAAGGCCAGAAAAGAGGCCTCTTCCCCCTTCAGGAACTCCTCGATAACTACCCGCGAACCGGCAGCGCCGAAGGCGTTACCGGAGAGCATATCGGTGACAGCGGCGACCGCCTCGTCACGGCTCTGGGCAATGATCACCCCTTTGCCCGCCGCCAGCCCATCCGCCTTGATGACGATGGGAGCGCCCAACCGCTCTATGAACTCCACCGCAGAAGCGACCTCGGTAAAGACCTCATAGGCCGCAGTCGGCACCTGATACTTTTTCATGTGGTCTTTGGAAAACGCCTTGCTCCCTTCGATAATGGCAGCGTTCTTCCGGGCGCCGAAGACCTTGAGCCCCTGCTCCTCAAAGAGGTCCGTCAACCCGAGGGAGAGCGGTAACTCAGGTCCAACCACCGTCAGGTCGATCCCCTGGGTCACTGCGAACTCCAGGAGGCCTTGAAGGTCATCCACGGCAAGAGGGACATTTTCCGCCAGTTCGGCCGTACCCGGATTCCCCGGAGCAGCGAAGAGGCGGGTGACCAGAGACGACTGTGCGATCTTCCAGACCAGCGCATGCTCCCGGCCGCCGGAACCGATAACTAATACTTTCATGTATTGTCTGCTCCCTGTGACTCAGTGATTGATACTGTTTGGAATCAGTGCCGGAAGTGTCGCATCCCCGTAAAGAGCATGGCCATGCCGTGCTCGTCCGCCGCAGCGATCACCTCGGCGTCCCGCATGCTTCCCCCCGGCTGAATTACCGCAGTGATACCGACCGCTGCGGCATTTTCTATCCCATCACGAAATGGAAAGAAGGCGTCTGAAGCCATAACAGCCCCCTTGACATCGAGTCCGGCATGCTCCGCCTTGATGGCAGCTATCCGGGCCGAATTGACCCGGCTCATCTGGCCGGCGCCGACCCCGATGGTCATCCCCCCCTTGCCATAGACGATGGCGTTGGATTTGACGAACTTGGAAACACGCCAGGCAAAGAGGAGATCAACCATCTCCTGTTCGGTTGGTTGACGCTTGGTCACCACCTTCAAATCGGCATAGAGATCAAGATCGGCGTTCTGGACGAGCAACCCGCCGTTCACCCGTTTGAGCTCAAGCCGCGCAGACGGTGGAGACGACCAGACACCGCACTCGAGAAGCCTGACGTTTTTCTTGGTAGCGATGACCTCACTGGCCGCGGACGATACCGACGGAGCAATGATGACCTCGACGAACTGACGGTCACAGATTGCCTTGGCCGTATCAGCGTCAAGCTCTCCGTTAAAAGCGATTATCCCGCCGAAGGCCGATTCCGGGTCGGTCTGATAGGCGCGGTTATAAGCGTCCAGTAAAGAGTCCCCGATAGCAACGCCGCAGGGATTGGCGTGCTTGACGATGACACAGGCAGGTCCCTCGGTGAACTGCTTGATACACTCCAAGGCGGCGTCAGTATCGCCGATGTTGTTGTAAGAAAGTTCCTTCCCCTGAAGCTGGCGCGCCGTGGCGATAGACGCTTCGGTCACAACCTTCTCCACATAGAATGCGGCTGACTGATGAGGATTCTCACCGTAGCGCATCCCCTGGGCCTTATGGAACTGGAAGGTGAGGGTCGGCGGGAACTGGGCGTCCTCAGCAGAGAGCTTCTTGCCAAGCCAGTTGGAGATGGCGCCGTCATAGGCCGCAGTATGCTGATATACCTTCACCGCCAGTCTGAAGTTTGTTGCCTTGGCCACGTTACCGTCGCTGCTCTTCATCTCGTCCAGCACAACCCGGTAATCGCTGGGGTCGGTGAGGACAGTGACGTCCGCGTTGTTCTTGGCTGCCGAGCGGAGCATGGTGGGACCGCCGATGTCGATGTTCTCGATTGCATCCTCCAGGGTGCAGTCGGCTTTCGCCACAGTGGCTTCGAAGGGGTAGAGATTAACCACTACCATGTCGATGTTCTCGATGCCGTGAGCCATCATGGTATGTACATGCTCCGGATTGGAACGCATCCCGAGGATCCCGCCGTGGACCTTGGGGTGTAGAGTCTTCACCCGCCCGTCCAGCATCTCGGGAAAGCCGGTGAAGTCAGAAACGTCTTTTACGGTGACTCCCGCCTCGCGCAGAAGCTTGGCCGTCCCCCCAGTAGAGAGAATCTCCACTCCATAACCTGTGAGCTCTTTGCAAAAATCGATGATCCCGCTCTTGTCTGATACGCTGATGAGCGCACGGGTAATCTTGGCCATCTGAGTCTCCTTGAATCCCTATCTATGGGGTTAGTTATTAACAATTTATAAAACAGGACGCAAGACGTTACTGGGTCGCCTCACCTCCACCTTGAAAGTCGCAATAGATACCATTTTTTGGCGGAAACGCCAACAGTTTTCAACTGACGAGGAGAGTATCCGGAGACGGTGATCGGGAATTCAGGACGTTTTGGAATGCAGATGAGGGAGAGGCTAAGGAAAAGAACATCGGCCGATGAGATGGACAGCCCAGGAACTCGGGGAGTTGATACAGAAACGCCCCACGACTCTGGACGAGAAGTGGGGCGTTTTGTTAAAAGATCCGGCGGCGACCTACTCTCCCACACAGCTGCCCGTGCAGTACCATCGGCCCTGAGAGGCTTAACTTCCGTGTTCGGGATGGGAACGGGTGT
>CAIOGM010000126.1 GCA_903857795.1 uncultured Geobacter sp. | reverse complement strand
ATTATGCGGTGGCAGTAGCTTGGCAATAATGCTCGACTTGAATTCTTCGGAGTATTTGGTAGTCATGTTCCCTCTCTCTCTTGCCCCGCAGGTTAACACAAATATTCAGAGGAGAGGCGACATCTATCCTGACACAGGGGGCCCTGATTTGCAACGCCGCTTGCCGCGCCCCGATGACGGGAAAAACGGGTTGCGAAAAAACGGGCGCAGCAAGCGGCGCCCCTACGGGGAACCTGCGGCATTATACGGGCGTTAAAAACATACATCATACATGCCGTAAATCGCACGACCATTAACCACCAACAAAGGAGAAAACAGATGTCACAGGATTACATTATTGCCGACCTTTCCCTGGCCGACTGGGGAAAAAAAGAGATCAGGATCGCCGAGACCGAGATGCCGGGACTCATGGCCATCCGCGAGGAGTTCGCCGCAGACCAGACCCTCAAAGGGGCGAGGATCACCGGCTCCCTCCATATGACCATCCAGACCGCGGTGCTCATCGAGACTCTCAAGGCCGTGGGGGCCGAAGTCCGCTGGGCCTCGTGCAACATCTTCTCCACCCAGGACCATGCCGCGGCTGCCATCGCCGCCGGCGGCACGGCGGTCTTCGCCGTCAAGGGGGAGAGCCTGGAGGAGTATTGGGACTACACCCACCGGATCTTCGAGTGGCCCGACGGCGGTTTCTCTAACATGATCCTGGATGACGGCGGCGACGCCACCCTCCTCCTTCACCTGGGAACCAGGGCGGAAACCGATCTCTCCCTCCTCACCAACCCCGGCTCCGAGGAGGAGACCATCCTCTTCGCCGCCATCAAGGCCAAACTGGCCACCGACCCCACCTGGTACTCCACCCGGATCGCCCATATCCAGGGGGTAACCGAGGAGACCACCACCGGAGTCCATCGCCTCTACCAGATGCATGAGCGGGGCGAACTCCGCTTCCCGGCCATCAACGTCAACGACTCGGTGACCAAATCCAAATTCGACAACCTCTACGGCTGTCGCGAGTCGCTGGTGGACGGCATCAAGCGGGCCACCGATGTCATGATCGCCGGCAAGGTAGCCCTGATCTGCGGCTACGGCGACGTAGGGAAAGGGTCGGCCCAGGCCATGCGCGCCCTCTCGGCCCAAGTCTGGGTGACGGAAGTCGACCCCATCTGCGCCCTCCAGGCCGCCATGGAGGGGTACCGGGTGGTGACCATGGAGTATGCCGCCGACAAGGCCGACATCTTCGTCACCTGTACCGGTAACTATCACGTCATCACCCACGAGCATATGGCGCGGATGAAGGATCAGGCCATTGTCTGCAACATCGGACACTTCGACAACGAGATCGAGGTGGCTGCCCTGGAGCAGTACCAGTGGGAGGAGATCAAACCCCAGGTGGATCATGTCATCTTCCCCGACGGCAAGCGGATCATCCTCCTGGCCAAGGGGCGGCTGGTAAACCTGGGGTGTGGCACCGGTCACCCCAGCTACGTCATGTCCTCCTCCTTCGCCAACCAGACCATCGCCCAGATCGAGATCTTCGCCAACCCGGGGCGCTACGCCGTGGGGGTCTACACCCTCCCCAAGCATCTGGACGAGAAGGTGGCGCGGCTTCAGCTGAAGAAGCTGAACGCCCAGCTCTCCCAGCTGACCCCTGAGCAGGCCGCCTACATCGGCGTGCCGGTGACGGGTCCCTACAAGACGGATCAGTACCGCTATTAACCGTTATAAAAGAGGCCGCCCTCCCCGGGCGGTCTCTTTTTTTACCACAAACTGAGATTCCTGTTGAACCTGGAGCGCCGTTTGGGTAGATTCGGCGATTGAGCGTGGCGCCGACCGCCATGACGCCTCACGAACCAAAAGATCCCTCACTGAAAAGAGACTCCATGAGACTGATCCTCCCGCTCTCCCTGCTGTCGGCTCACCTCCTTTTCGGCTGCGCCGCAAAGGCGCTCCCCCCCGTCACCGTCAAGATCCCCACCCGGACCATCGCCTACCAGCAGGAGGTCAAGCCGCTCCTGGACAAACGCTGCACGGTCTGCCACTCCTGCTACAACTCCCCCTGCCAGCTCAAGCTGGACTCCTTCGAGGGGGTGGACCGCGGCGCCACCAAGAAGGCGATCTACGACGTCACGCGACTCCAGACCATGGATCCCACCCGCCTCTTCATGGACGCCCGGAACACGGAGGAGTGGCGCAAGAAAGGGTTCACCACCGCCACCGAGAGCAGCGTGGGGAACGGCCTGAACGACTCCATCATGATCCAGCTCCTCTCCCACAAGATGAACAACCCCAAGAGCCAGGGGGAGTATCGGCCTGAGGGCGACGAGCTGACCTGCGCCGGGAACCGGGACGAGATCGGCGAATACCTGAAGAAGCATCCCAACCGGGGGATGCCCTACGGCTTCCCACCGCTCAAACAGGAAGAGTTCGAGATCATCGCCGGCTGGCTGGTCCAGGGGGCCAAGGGACCCGACCCTGCCCAACAGCAGGCGCTGATCGCCCCGAAACCGGCCGACCTCCTCCAGCTCCGGCAGTGGGAAGAGTTCCTCAACCAGGACGACGCCAAGCACGCCATGACGGCCCGCTACCTCTATGAGCACCTCTTCCTGGCCCATCTGAAGTTCGGGACAACCACCAATGAGTATTACGAACTGCTCCGTTCCCGCACCCCCCCCGGCCGGCCCCTGGAGCTCATCGCCTCGGTTCGCCCCTATGACGATCCCGGCGTCACACGGGTCTACTACCGGTTCCGGAAGATCCACTCCACCATCGTCCAGAAGACTCACATGGTCTTCGATCTGGATGACGCCCAGCTCCGGCGAATTCAGGAGCTCTTCATCACCCCCCAGTGGCTGCAGCCCCCCCACCTGGTCGGCTACGATCCGCTCCTGAGTGCCAACCCCTTCGAGGCCTTCGAACAGATCCCTCCGAGCTCCCGCTACCGGTTCCTGCTGGATAACGCCCAGTACATCATCATGACCTTCATCCACGGCCCGGTCTGCAAGGGTCAGATCGCCCTCAACGTCATCGACGACCAGTTCTGGGTGATGTTCATGGATCCGGATCACGACCTGAGCGTGAAGTTTCCCGGCTTTCTGAAGCTGAACCGCGAAAAGCTCCGGATGCCCATCGAACAGGGGAGCGACGTGGGGCTCTTCTCGGCAGCCACCGATCCCCACCGGAAGGCGGCCTCGGAGTTCTACCGGCTTCGCCAGGATCTCTACACGACACTCAACTACGCCGGTCTCGGCTATGACGCCATCTGGAAGGGGGAGCGGCCGGGGGATGCGCCGCTGCTCACGGTCTATCGTCATTTCGACAGCGCCTCGGTGCACCGGGGGGCGCTGGGGAATCTGCCCAAGAGCCTCTGGGTCATCGACTACCCCCTGTTCGAGCGGATCTACTACGCCCTGGTAGCCGGATTCGACATCTACGGCACGGCCGGCCACCAGCTGGCCATCCGGCTCTACATGGACGGGCTGCGAGTGGAGGGGGAGAGCTATTTCCTCGACTTCCTCCCGCCGGAGAAGCGGAACGAGCTTATCCGCTCCTGGTACCTGAAGATCGATCCGGAGAAGATCGGCTACTACCCATCGGAACTCCCCGCGGCAATCCCCTTCGCCACCACGGATCCCAAGCGGGAGTTTGTCGAGCAGCTGGTGGACCGGCAGCTCTCTCCAGCGGTAAAGATCACCTTTGACCCCATCAACTACCTGCGGGCCGGAGAGAGCTACCCTCCCCTGCCCCAGCGCTTCGAGACCACCGAGGATTACCTCCGGGCATTTCGCTCTCTCTCCCAACCCGGCACTCCGTTCATCGCGCTGGTCAACAACCACAACGCCAACCTGGCCTACGTGAGGATTCGTCTGAAAGCCGGGGGAGATGTGGCGGGGAGCATCGTCGTCAACCGGTGGCACGACAACGTGGCCTTCATGCTGGGTGAAGACGGACGGCTCGATCAGGCAAAAGACAACGCCGACTTTCACAGGGGATTGATAGGGTCGTATCCCAACTACTTCTTCGATATCCGGGAAGAGGAGCTCCCCGACTTCTTCGATCTCCTCGCCCATTACTCCCAGAGTCCCAAGGATCTGGCGCGGCTGGCGAAGTACGGGATAAATCGAGGGGATGACCGGTTCTGGGAAAGTGCGGACTGGTTCCAGAAGCGTCTCATGGAAGAGGAGCCGATCCGCGGCGGGCTCTTCGACCTGAACCGGTATTACTATAATGCGGGGTTTTAAGAGCGGGGTTTGCGGGTTCGGGATGCGCCTGCAACTTCTCCATTTGCAACGGTTATTGCGTGCTTCGACAAGCTCAGCACGAACTACTGCAGATCAAACCTACGCAGCCAGCGAAAGTGGTTGTACGTGCTGCAACCTTTGAACAAGATTTTTTTCGGCGGTTTTCAGGTCATAGCTGGTTTGCAGGTTCATCCAGTATGTAGGAGTCTGTCCAAATACCTTTCCGAAAAGTACTGCTAACTCAGCAGTTACAGGACGGGAACCATTGATTACATGAGATATGCGCATAGGAGAAACGCCGATTGCATGGGCAAACGTATTTTGCGACATGCCGAGGTCATCAAGTATTTCCTTCAGAAATACCCCGGGATGGATGGGCGGAAGTCCGTTTACTATAGCCATTAACTTCTCTCCTTAATGGTAGTCGGTAATTTCGACGGCAGTAGCTTCGCCGTTGGCAAACACAAAACATATCCGCCACTGATCATTAATCCTGATGCTCCACTGGCCTGCTCTATCACCGGAAAGGGTTTCAAGGCGGTTTGATGGTGGTATCAGCAAATCTGAAACCTCGCGGACATTATCCAACTGAGTCAACCTCATGATCGAACGGTTAATTATTTCTGTCGGAAGTTTTTTTGACTTTCCGGTCGTAAAGAGTTTTTCAGTCTCTTTGTTCGCAAAAGATAGAATCATAGACCGTATGTAAACAATTTGTTTACTAAAGTCAAGAGTATTGATCGCCCCCCCCCGGTTCTCGGCGCTGGCTTTTTCCGGCCACTGCTGGTAGCATGACGAACTCCATCTTCTGCAACCGGCCCCGGACCCTCAATGTACTGCGACTATTACGGCTTTCGCGAGAAGCCCTTCAACATCACCCCTGATCCGGGGTTCATCTTCCTCAGCGCCCACCACAATGAGGCCTTCGCCCATCTCCTCTACGGTATCGATCACCATGTGGGGTTCATCGCCTTGACCGGCGAGGTTGGCGCCGGTAAGACCACCGTGATCCGGACCCTCCTGGGCCAGCTCCCTCCCGAGCAGTACCGGAGCGCCCTCATCTTCAACCCCTGCCTCTCCTCCCTGGGACTCATGCAGTCCATCAACCGGGAGTACGGCCTCCCGACTGAACATACCGACACGGCCGACCTGCTGAACGATCTCAACCGGTTTCTCCTGGAAGAGAACGCCGCCGGCCGCACCGTGGTGCTGGTGGTGGACGAGGCGCAAAACCTGGGAGTGGCGGTCCTGGAGCAGGTCCGGCTCATCTCCAACCTGGAGACCGAGCAGGACAAGCTGATCCAGATCGTGCTGGTGGGACAGCCGGAGTTGCGGGATCTCCTCTCCCGGCCGGAGCTCCGCCAGTTGGGGCAACGGATAGGGGTCAGCTACCACCTCCGCCCCATGAACCTGGCCGATACCCGGGAGTACATCACCCACCGGCTGGATGTGGCGGCGCGCAACGATGCACCCCTCTTCACCCCCGGCGCCGTGCAGCAGATCTATCATTTCTCCGGCGGCCTCCCCCGGCTCATCAACCTGGCCTGCGATCGGGCGCTCCTGCTGGCCTATACCCGGGACCGGATCCCCATTACTCCTGCCATGGCGAGAACCGCCATAGCCGACCTCCGGCTCACCGCGGGGCCGAGGATCGCCAACCGGTCGCTGGTAGCCGCCGGAGTCGTGTTCCTGCTCCTCCTGGCCGCTGCCGGATGGTATTTTTTCAATCAGCGGCCGCCCGGAGCGGCAGGGAAACCGCTGCGGGTTGCCGCATCGTCCCCTCCGCCGGCCCCGGCTCTCCCCCCTCTCACCGTGACGGCCATTGCCCGGGCGCTGGCGACCACCACCGAGAAGGAGAGCGCCCTGGCGGCGTTTAACATCATTGCCCCCCTCTGGGCTCTCCCCCCGGCCGCCTGGGGCTCGTCCCGACCGGAGCTGCCGGAACTGCTGGCCCGGGAACGGGGGCTCGACACCCTCCGGTTCACCGGCAACCTGGGGGCGCTCCTGCGCCTCGATGCCCCGGCCATCCTGGAGCTGCTCCTCCCGGGGGTCACCGGCCGGCGCTACCTGGTACTGACCGGTGACCATGACGGCCGCTACACCGTCGCCCCTCCTCTGGCCGGACGGACGACGCTGAGCGGGGCGGAGCTGGAACGAATCTGGTCGGGCCGGGCGTCTCTCCCCTGGAAGAACCACCTGGGGATCTCCCCCGGCGTCAAGCCCGGCGCCCGGGGAGAGAGTGTCAAACGGCTGCAGGAGCTGCTCAAGGGAGCCGGTCTCTACCGGGGGAGTTCAACCGGAATCTACGACCAGCCCACCCTGGACGCGGTCAGGTCGTTCCAGAGCAGCAGAGGGTTCGAGCCGGACGGGACCGTGGGGCGTCAGACCCTGCTCCTCCTCTACCGGACAGGAGGACGGTTCCCGAACCCGACGCTGAGCCATGACGTTGGAGGCGGGCCATGAGTCTCATCCTCGACGCCCTGAAAAAACTCGAACAGGAGAAGGCGACCCGGCGCGGCCGGCAGCTGGATCTCCGTCCGGCGGTCACCGGAAGGAAGGCTACCGCCTCTCCCCCCTCCTGGCGGCTGCCGCTCCTCATCGCCGGCGCAATCCTCCTGGCCGTAGCCGTCACCGTGGTCATCATGGAGCAACTCTCCAGGTCCAGGAATTCCGCCCCCCCTGCAGCGGAACAACTCCGGCACGAAGCGGCAGAGCAACCGGCGCCTCCCCTCCCCGCTGCCAGTCATCTTCCAGTCATCCCAGCCGCGCCACCACCGGCTCTCCCGCCACTCCGTACAGAGACGAAGGAGCCGGCGCCGGCTCGCCCCAAGAGCGTCTCCGCGGAACCGATGACAGCGGCGCCAGCCGATCTCAAGGTGACCGGCATCGCCTGGCTTGAGGAGCGCTCGGCCCGGAGAGCCGTGATCAACGGCGCGCTGATCGGCGAGGGAACAGTGATCGGCGGAGCCCGGGTGGTGGAGATACGGCAGGAGCAGGTCCGCTTCACCCGGGACGGCCAGAACTTCGCGGTCTCAATCACCTCGTCCAACCGGTAGACCACCTTCAGCCTCCCTTTCAGATGTTCTCCCGGTACTATAGTATTTCAGATATTGTTTTTGGGAGAATTGTTTAATGTTGGTTATAGCTCCCTCCCTTTCAAGGGGAGGGCTGGGGTGGGGATGGGTCTAGTACGAAGAGTTCCCCATCCCCCTCCTGACCTCCCCCTTGAAAAGGGAAGAACGTAACTGTGAATGATCGGCTTTACAGGTTCTATTTTCGTGAGCTGGATAGTTGCAGAGCAAAAATCTTTTTCTGAAAGTCTATATCTTACTTCCCGTCAGAAGGACTCAATCAATCGGCGAATACCGCATATGGAGGCTGAACAGTTCTTGGGTTCATGCCAATTACATGGGGAGTGCACACAGGGTATAACTGATTTATTTTTTGGATTTTTTTGCAGGTCGGGAGATAAAGATTGGTCGGGGCTTAACGATATTTTGTTGTTTGCCTGCTATTCGGTCACGTTTGCGAGAGCGGGGGGATGCCGAGCTTCTTCATGCGGGAGTAGAGGGTGTTGGGATGGAGGCCGAGCAGCCGGGCCGCCCCCTTTTGACCGTAGACGCGCCAGTTGGTGCTCCGAAGAACCTGGGTGATATGTTGATATTCCATTGCATTCAGCGACAGGGAGTGACAGTTACCCGGTGGAGGAGACGCCGGCAGGGGAATCATCAGGGTCTCGCCCTTGCTGAAGATCAGGGCGTGCTCGATCACGTTGCGCAATTCACGGATATTACCCGGCCAGGGATACTGCTGGAGCGCGGTCATCTCTGCGGCGCTGATGCTGGTGATGTTTTTGCCCATCCTGGTACCCAGATCATGCACGAAGGCCCAGGCCAACAGCGGGATATCTTCGGAGCGCTCACGCAGAGGGGGGATGGTCAACGGGAAGACGCTCAACCGGTAGTAGAGGTCTTCACGAAACCGACCCTGACGAACCTCCTCGGCCAGATTCCGGTTGGTGGCGGCGATAACGCGGACATCGGTTTTGAGGGTCTTGGCGCCGCCGATCCGGCAGAACTCCCCTTCCTGGAGGACCCGCAGCAGTTTTGCCTGGGCTTCAAGAGCCAGCTCTCCGATCTCATCCAGAAAAATGGTGGCGTGATCCGCCAGTTCGAAATGACCGATCCGCCGCTCCAGGGCCCCGGTAAAGGCCCCCTTCTCATGGCCGAACAGCTCACTTTCCATGAGGGTGGCCGGAATGGCGGCACAACTGAGCGGGTAGAGGTTCTGCCGGCAGCGGCCACTCTGCCGATGGATATAACGGGCGATCAACTCCTTCCCGGTGCCGGTTTCCCCCTGGAGGAGAACGGTGATGTCAGTTTTGGCTAATCGATCCGCCTGGTCCTGGACCTTCCTCAGGGCGGCGCTGCCGCCAAGCAGCTCTCCCGGTTGGCGGCCCCTGATCTCCGCCCGCAGAGAGCTGTTTTCGGCTTCCACCTGCTGCTTGAGGGCGCTGATTTCGCTCAAATTTCTTTGCAGCTCCTGTTCCAGCCGTTTACGCTGGGTGATGTCGATGACCGCCAGGCGGCACTGCTCCCCCGAGGGGTCGGCCACCGCCTCGATCTGCACCCAGCGGGAGGAATCATCCGGGGTGAGCAGCTCCGCCTCGCACGTCTCTTTGGCCGGGGCGGTGAAGAGCGTCCGGAGCAGCGCAGAGAAGGCGGGACGGGACGCCGCGGAGATGAACTGGTCGAAGCGCCGGCCATTCAGCAGGGAGCGCACCACCCCCAGAAGAGCGGCGCCGGTGAGGTTGATGCTGCGGATGGCGCCGCGACGGTCGAGAGTAAGGTAGCCCACCGGCGCAAAATCGTAGAGAGCCGTGTACTGTTCCAACAGCAGCGCCGTCTCGTCCCGGGCCTGCAGCAGCTCCGCGTTCTGCAACTCCAGCTCGATCTGGTGGACCTCAAGTTCATGCGCGAGCCGTTGTCCATCTTCCCTGGTCCGGGGTAGATCCTCTGCCGATTTTTTCGTCTGCAACCGCTCTTCGGCCTGGCGACGCCGGGTGGAAGTTGCCGGCAGAGCCTGCTCGTTATCTATTCCCATTACTCCCCCCCCCTTCCCGGCGAGAGCTCCTCGTTGAAGTCGATCCCCTTCGCCTGGCGACCGAAGAGGGTGAGGAGGATGACCGTCAGCGCCGCGCCGGAAACGGTGATGGTCATGGCGAGGGGATAGCCGTAGCGGGTCGCCAGCAGCTGCTGGATCGGGAGGTTGAAGGCGGCGATGAGATTCCCCAGCTGGTAGGTGACCCCCGGATAGAAGCCGCGAATCGCATTGGGCGACATCTCGTTGAGGTGAGCGGGGATCGCGCCCCACGCCCCCTGAGTGGTGAACTGGATGAGGGCGGCGCCGAGACAGAGGAGCCCCGCCGTATGGGAGAAGGCGAAGATCGGGATGATCGGCAGCGTCATGGCGGCGCCGAGGATGATCGTCCCCTTCCGGCCCCACCTATCGCTGAGCGCCCCGAGGAGCACGCAGCCGCCAATAGCGCCGATGTTGTAGATGACGGCGATCCACCCGGCGGTCGCCGCGTCCAGTCCAGCGCCGCCATGCTCTATCGACTTGAGGAAGGTAGGGTAGATGTCCTGGGTGCCGTGACTCATCCAGTTGAATCCGGCCATGAGGAAGACCAGGTAGACGAACCGGCGGAGCACCTTGCCGTTGAAGAAGACGGCGCTGATGGAGCTGTTGGACTCATTGAGGCGGTCCCGCGTCCGAACCCAGACCTCCGACTCCTTGACCTTCACCCTGATGATCAGGCTGATGAACGCAGGGAGGATGCTGAGGGCGAACATCCAGCGCCAACTCAGCCCCAGCGCAGAGTGGACCAGCAGGTACGCCAGCGAAGCCAGCAGGTAGCCGAAGGAGTACCCCGCCTGAAGGATGCCCGAGAAGAAACCTCGCCGCTCACGGGGAACCTTCTCCATGGTGAGCGCCGCGCCGAGCCCCCACTCCCCCCCCATGCCGATCCCGTAGAGCAGGCGGAGGATGAACAGGACCGTGAAATTGGGCGCGAAGGCACAGAGGAACCCGACCACGGAGTAAAAGCAGACATCGGCGATGAGGGGAATCCGCCGCCCCACACGATCCGCCCAGAGTCCGAACAGGTACGCACCCAGAGGGCGCATGACCAGGGTGATGGTGGTCAGGAAGGCCATCTGCTCCAGGGGGACGTGGAAGTCGGCGCCGATGTCCGCATAGACCAAGACTATGATGAAGTAGTCGAAGGCGTCCATCATCCACCCCAGCCAGGAGGCGGCGAACGCGCTCTTCTGGTCGGAATTTAGTCGTGTTTTCGGGTGGTTCGGGGTGGTAGCCATCACTGCTCCTTCTTCGTCATCGAGTGTGTAAAGCGAGACCGCACGCGGCGATATCCTGTCCGGAGGGGGTTTCCCCCATAAGAATGGCGGCAGAATGGCCCAGCTCCGCCATCCGTTCCTCCAACATGGGGAGGAGGAGCTCGGCGGCGGTGGCGCAGTTGCGAGCGAAGGCCCGTTCCAGTTCACCGGCCAGGGCGTGCACGATGGTGGCGCCGATATTTCCCGCGACCCCCTTGAGTCCATGGGCTTTTCTCCCCGCCTGCACCAGTTCGCCGGCTTCGAGATCGCGCCTTAATTCGGCCATCCGGCCCTCTTGGCCCTGGCCGAATTCGATGATCAGTTTCCGGTACAGGGCGGTGTTCCCCCCCAGCAGGGTCAGCCCGGCGTAGAGGTCGAGTCCCGGCAGGCTCTCCGGCAGCAGTACGGGAGCCTCAGGAGAGGAGGCCGGAGCCGCGGTCTCGTCCGGTTGACCGTTTCCCACCCACTTCAGGAGACAGGCATAGAGCTGCTCCGGTTTGACCGGCTTGGTCAGGTGCTCGTTCATGCCGGCCTGCAGACACCGCTCCCGCTCCTCCCGGCCGGCATGGGCCGTCATGGCGATGATGGGGAGCGCTTCAGCCGACCACTCTTTTCTCAGCACTCTGGTTGCCTCGTAGCCATCCATTTCCGGCATCTGCAGGTCCATGAGAATGGCGTCGAACCGCCCCTCCTCGTGAGCCACGATGGTCAGCGCCTCCCGGCCATTGGCGGCCATGGCGACGTTCCCCCCCACCTGCTCCAGGAGTTCCCGCAGCACCTGCTGGTTGAGCGGTTGGTCTTCCACCACCAGAAACCGGCAGCCGGTCAGCACCGTTGCTCCGCTGGTCAGCATCACTCCCCCCGCTCCATCGGAGAGGGGAGCCACCCCCCGACGGAAACGGACGCTGAAGATGAAGCGGCTCCCCTTGCCGTAGTCGCTCTCCACCCAGAGCTCTCCCCCCTTGAGCGCCACCAGCCGCTGGCAGATGTTAAGTCCCAGGCCGGTACCGCCGTAGCGGCGGGTGATAGAGCCGTCCGCCTGGGTGAACGGTTCGAAGATCCCTTCACTCTGCTCCGGAGTCATCCCGATGCCGCTGTCTTGTACCGTAAACTCCAGCACCGTCCACTCCGCCTCATCCGCCAGAGGGCGGACGGTCAGCACCACCTCCCCGGTCGAAGTGAACTTGACGGCGTTCCCCAGCAGGTTGGCGAGGATCTGCTCCAGACGCAAGGAGTCCCCCACCAGGTGCACCGGGGTTTCCGGAGCGAGAGTGAGACGCAGCCCCAACCCCTTGGCGGAGGCCCCTACCCCGACCATCCCCAGCAGACGATCCAGACAGGTCCGGAGGTCAAAGGGGACCGCTTCCAGTTCCAGCTTTCCGGCCTCTATCTTGGAGAAATCCAGCAGGTCGTTCAACAGCCGCAGCAGCCCTTCGGCGGAGGTGGTGATCTTTGCCAGATAATCCCGCTGCTTGTCAGTCAGATCGGTCTGGAGCGCCAAGTGCCCCAGGCCGATGATGGCGTTCATGGGGGTCCGGATCTCATGGCTCATGTTGGTCAGAAATTCGCTCTTGGCCTGGTTGGCGTTATCCGCAAACACTATGGCAGCCTGCAGCTTCTTTTTCGCACGACACGTTTCGACGACATTCCAGAGTCCGTCCATAAAGAGCTTGAGTTGAATCACGTCGTCTTCCGTGTAAGGCTCATGTTTGTTGCCGACACCGACTACCGCCATGATCCGGCCATGCTGCACCACTGGAACACTCATGAAGCGCGTCAGGGGAACGTGCCCCTCGGGATACCCCTTCAGAGAGGAATTGGGTTCGGTAAAGTCATTGACCACGACCGGTGACCGCTGCCGGACCACCTCTCCCCATAATCCGGTGCGGTTCAGCTCGTATACTGTCTGTTGCTCCATGACTGAACAGACCGGCAAGACCTCAGGAGACCAGGAGTGGAGAATAAAAACGCGAGCCTCCTCATCGTAGAGAAAGATGTATCCGATGGGGCTATCGGTAAGTTGCAAAACTTCAAGCAGGCCGAAATCCAGCACTTCTTGATAAGATTTAGCGTCCATAGCGTACAGACGGAGTTGCGCCTGTTGGCGCCGATATATGACGCGCGCTCGTTCTTCCAACCGTTTTTGTTCCGTGATGTCACGGGCAAGGCCGAAGAGACCCGTAACATTCCCTTCGGCATCGAAGAGCGGCCCTCTGGTCGTCAGAAAAGCACTCTGTTCCCCCGACGCAGTGGTAAAAGAGTCCTCGCAGGTAGTGACAGCGTCTCCCGACATCACCTCCCGGTCTCGCGCCATCAGCGCCCGCGCCTCATCCGGAGGGAAGAGCACCGTGTCGTCGCATCCCAGGACCTCTTCGCGCCTCTTCCCGACAAAATTAGCCGCGGCGGCGTTGAACAGCAGATACCGCCCCACCAGATCTTTCACATAGACTGCGTCCGTGCTCCCTTCGATGATCGCCGCGAGGAGGGTGCGGTTTACCGTCAGCTCTTCGACGGTCTGCTTGAGTTCGGTGATCTCTTCATGGGTCACGACCACGCGGACCGGATCGCTCCCGGCAAAACGGGTTACCCGGCCATGGAACCAGAGCCGCCCTGTCGGGGAATCGCAGTGATACTCCTGAAGATAGACGCTCCGCTCTCCGGCAAGTACGGCTCTGACCCCTCGGGCGAAGAGGCGGGCGCTCTCCCCCTCGTCTCCCCGCGCCCCGGCGCAGGTCGCGAGATAATCGGCGCCGATGCCGGCGTTTTCCAGCTCCATGGAGTTGGCCGCGGCGAACTCCCGCCACTTCCGGTTGACCAATAGGATCGTCCCATGGGCGTCGAGGACGCAGATGTTCGTCTCCAGGGAGTCCACGATCGCGCAGTTCAACTTTTCCGACTGGCGCAACGCCTCCTGGATCTGCGTGCGCTCGGGGATCTCCTCAACCTGATGGATGAGACAAGCAATCTCACCGCTTGCGCCAAGGACCGGCGTATTGAGCTGACTCCAATACCGGGATTCGAATCCGCCCCCCTCCACCTCCGGACGGCGGATGTCGTGTCGTTGCGGCGCCAGGCTGTCCGGGAGGCGCAGCTCCAGCGCCCGCTCCAGCGACGCCCGAGTGTTGGCCGCCGCCGCGGTCGCACGGTCATCGAGGCTGTGGGGACACAGCTCGAACAAGGGGCGCCCCATGATCTCGTCACGCCGGCTCCCGGTCGTGGTCAGGTAGGCGTCGGTCGCGGCAAGGACGGTGAAGCGCGGAGTGTCCGGCGCCAGCAGAAGCCGACATCCCGGACCCTGGTCGAAGATCTGCCGAAAATCAGGCACGGAAGTACCGTTTAAAAGCTGCGTCATACTCGTTCACCAGGGCGATTGTCGATGGAGTGATTGGAAAATCAGAAAAGTTCCCCTTCTTCGTGAGAAGACGGGAGTAAACGGAGGCCACGATAGCATCATTCAATTTAATCCGCAATAAATTGGCCCAATTATATGCGATTACATGAGAAGTTCCGCCGTCAGCGGGAGTCTGACCGTAAACGTGGTTCCCCTGCCGACGGCGCTCTCCACCGTGATCTCCCCACCGTGGTTACGGATGATCTCCTGGGAGATGCTTAAGCCCAGCCCGGTTCCCTTGTCCTCCGCCTTGGTGGTGAAGAAGGGGTCGAAGATCCGCTCCCGCACCTCCTCCGGCATGCCGGAACCGGTATCCCGGATCGAGGCATAGACGAACAGATCGTCATACCAGCTGCTAACGACGATCTCCCCCCGCGCCGTGATGGCCTGGCCGGCATTGACCAGCAGATTCACGAATACCTGGTTCAGTTGACCGCTGTGACAGAGGATCTCCGGCACCGGAGTGCAGTCGTCCCGGACGGTGGCCACATACTTCAGTTCATTGTACACGATGGTCAGGGCGCGCTCCAAGCAGCGGTGCAGCGCCACCGGCTCCCGCTCCACCGCGTCCATCCGGGAAAAGCTCTTCAGATCAGAGACGATCTTCGCTACCCGGTTCGCCCCGTCCAGCGATTCGCTGATCAGGTTGCCCACGTCCTGCATGATGTACTCTATCTCCAGCGCGTCTCTGCTGTCGTTGACGACCTCCCTGATCGCGCAGGTCGGCGCCGCTGAGCACCGCTCCTGGCGGAGAGTGTCGAACCGACGGACCTTCTCGAAGTAGTCCTGCAGTATCTGCAGGTTGCTGGTGATGTATCCCATGGGGTTGTTGATCTCATGGGCGACGCCGGCTGCCAGCTGTCCGAGGGTGGCCATCTTTTCGTTCTGCATGAGCGCCCGCTCTTTTTCCCGGTTTCGGGCCACCTCTACGGCTACCCTCGTCTCAAGCTCGCGGTTCAGCGCTTCGAGCAACTCCTGGACCTTGCGGCGCTCGTCAACCTCTACCTTCAGTTGGCTGGTCGCCTGCTTCAACGGCGTGACGATGGTGGTGATGATCTTGTTGACTTTTTCGACCAGTCTCCGCCAGTCGCCGCTGAAGAGTTCGGCATTGGCCCGTTCATCCAAGTTGTCGGCGGCCGCCGCCTCGATCACCCTGAGGGTCTCGGTGAGGAGGTTGGTCATGATGTCGATACAACGGTTGATGTTGTTCTTGATCTCCAGAAAATCGCCGCGATAGCTGTCGATGATCCTGGGGGGGATGTTCCCTATGGCGATCCGCTCCACATACTCGGCGGCCACGTTCAGCGGGCCGATGACCGCATCCAGAGTTTCGTTGATCCCGATCACCACCAGCCGGAATTCCCCCTGGTGCCGTGCAGGATCAGCCCGGGTGGCCAACTCTCCCGCAATCGCCGCCCGGGTGAGCAGCCTGGTGTCGTTGACGACCCCCTGGATGGAGTCGACCATCTGCCTCATGGCATGTTGCAGCCGACCGGTCTCGTCACGCGCCGTGCTGTCCAGGATGACCGTGAAATCTCCGGCGGCGATCCGATCGGCGGCCGCCACGCAGGCGTTTACCGGCCGGGTGATGCTGCTACTGATGCTCCTGGTGACGAAGATGAGGAGGATGGCCGCAGCGACCAGCAGCGCCGGGATCAGCAGCAGGGAGAGTTCAACGATGTCACTGGCATGGACACCATGCTGTTCCACTTCGGCGTTCTGAAATAGCACCATGGCGGTGATGGCGGCGGTGTACTCCCGCTTTGCCTGCTGCAATTTCCCCAGCATCTGGGCCGTGGCCTCCTCCCTGGCGCCGCCCCGGAGCAGCTCCAGGCTGACCCGCTGCTGCTCCAGATACCCGGCCCGCAGCAGCTCTACATTTTTGAGGAGAGCACGCCCGATGTCGCTCTTCACCCGGCTCTCCAGCATCTCCAGGAGTTTGGTGATGTACTCCCGTGTCTCGGTGATCCGTTCCAGCTCCACCCTCCGGACAGTCGGATCGCCGGTAAGCAGCAGGGTGCTCAGGGCGATGCTCTCCACATTGACCTGATTGCGGATCTCGCCGATGAGCACGCTCTTGGGCCATCGGTCCAGGAGCAGGGTATCCACCTCGTCATGAATAAGCCGTATCCCCACCAAGGCAGAGAGCCCCACGACCAATAGCAGCAGCAGGAAAACCCCGGCCCCCAGGCGCAACCGCACCCCTATCTGCATATTCTCCAGCATGACTCTCCTTGTAGCACAGGTTCCGATGCCCTAAGTCACTCGCCGATGATCTTCACCAAAACCCTTTTCTTCCGCTTCCCGTCGAACTCCCCGTAAAACAGCTGCTCCCACGGCCCGAGATCGAGCTTCCCGGCGGTTACCGCCACCACCACCTCCCGCCCCATGATGATCCGCTTCAGGTGGGCATCGGCATTGTCCTCGTAGCTGTTATGCCTGTAGCGGGAGTGCGGCTTCTCCGGGGCCAACCCCTCCAGCCAGAGCTCCAGGTCCTTTATACGTTACGGGATCAGCGCGGCGATCCGGAAGAAATTGTCCAGGAGAATCCGGGCGCCGGCGCGGCACTCCTCTTCGGCCCGCCGGAAGTCGGCGGCAAAACCGGGCTCTCCATCCCCCTCGCCACTCCATGAGGCAACGATCTCTCCCGTCACCTCCGGATGAAACTGCACCCCGTACGCCGCGGCGCCGAAACGGATGGCCTGCTGGGGGCAGCGGGGCGACGAGGCGAGGAGCCGACACCCCTCGGGGAGGTCGAAGCTGTCGTCATGCCACTGGAAGGTGCTGAATTCCCGGGCAATCCCCCGGAAGAGCGGATCCCGCGCCCCTTCCGGGGTCAGGCTGACCCGGCAGAGCCCTTTCTCTCCGCGGGTTCCGGAGAGGACCGGCAACCCCAGGACCTGGGAGAGGAGCTGCCCCCCGAGACAGATGCCAAAAAGCGGAAGCTCTCCGGCGACGCACTCCCCCATGAGCCTCTTGACCTCCCGGAGATAGGGGTACCTCTCTTCCTCCGCGGCCCCCATCACCCCCCCCAGGACGATCACCCCGGCGGCCTCCTCCACCGCCGGCAGCGGCTCCCCGTCTGCGGGGCGGAGCAGACGGAAGGGGAGCCGATGCCGGGCAAGCTGCTCGGGGATGAGCCCGGCGGGGACCCGTGAATCGTTTTGTATGATGAACAGGGGCCTCCCGGAACTCTTTAAAAACGGGGCGGCAGCGGTTGACGATGACATGAAGACCTCCTCTTCTCGTTATCTATAAAAAAGAATTTAAACACGGAGCAACTGAGCAACGGAGTGAAATCCGTCCCAACTTCATCAATTAAACAATCTCAATGGCTCACCTTATTGAAGAATCACTCTCTCAAAGTAAGGTCCTGATTTCTCAGTCGCTCCGTTGCTCCGTGTTATTCGAACTGCCGTTTTCAGGTTTATCCGATCAGCACTCTGCTCTCGTTAGACCCATCCCTTGGGTCATAGGGGCTGGATTGAGTTCTCGGAAAAATATGCCATTCCTCGCCCCATTGCAACCGATAACAGCTCGGCGGCCGGCCGGCGGCAGGTCTCGCTTGCACCTTTCGCCGGTAACCGGTATACTCCGCCCCATGATCGTCGCTCCTCTCTCCTCCCCACTGCGTCCCCTCTCCCCGGTCGGATCTTTCACCCCCATCACCCCCTTTGTCCAGGGAAATCCCGCTCACCCATGAGACTCTTCACCGGCAGACGGATTCTCGCGCTCTTCTTTGCGTTCCTGCTCCTCCTGGGGGGGATGGCCCTCTACGTGGAACAGTATCTCCGGCTGGAGAGCCACCGGGACCGGCTCCTCGCCGAGGTGAGCTCCGCCCTGCATCGGAAGGTCTCCTACCGGACCGGCGCCTTTACGCTCCGCTACGGCCCCTCCTTCACCTTCACCGATATCACCATCACCGAAAGGGATGGCATCGGCGAGTTCCTTCGCGCCGACCGGCTGACTCTGCGCATCGCCCTCCTGCCGCTCCTGGAAAAGCAGCTCATCATCCGGCAGCTCGACTTGGACGCTCCCCGCGCCGGCATCACCCGGAACCGGGACGGCGCATTCTCCATCTCCGATCTGCTGGAGCAACAACCAGCGTCTCTCTCTCTCCAGATCCGGGGAATCCGGATTCACAACGGGACCATCACCCTCAACGACCTGAAGGCGGCGCCGGAAGGGGTCCGGCTGCAGCTCTCCGGAATGGATCTCGTCCTCGGCCGGATGGCCCGGGGGAAGAAGGGGAGCGTCTCCTTCTCCGCGGGGGTGGGGGATGGTGAGCACTCCTTCGGCAGCTTCGCCGTCACGGGACAGCTCCGCCTGGCGCCGGCCAAGACGACCCTCGACCATTCCGAACTGGATCTGGAAATCGCCACCCGCGGGCTCGACGCCGCCCCCTTCTGGCCCTACTACCGCGATCAGGTTCCGTTCAAGAAGATCGAGGGGAGAGTCACCACCACCAGCAGCGTGAAGGGGGAGCTCCGGCGGTTCGCCGCCAGGGGAGCGTTGCAGATCAGCGGCGGCCGGTTCGACTACCAGCCGATCTTCCACGCGATCCTGGGGCCAAAGGCGCTTTCCGCCACCTACACCCTGGAGCTGACCCCCAACGAGGTGAACGTCAAGAGCATCGACGCCCTCGTTGACGGAGTCAGGATCAAGGGGAGCTGCGCCATCCGCGGCCTCACCACCGGCGATCCCCGGATCGTGGCCAAGGCCACCTCGACCCCCATTCGGCTGGAGGAGTTTTCCCGCTACATCCCCTACGGGGTCATCGTCCGGGAACCGTCGGAATTCATCGAGCAGAAGATCAAGGGGGGGCTCATCCGGATCATCGACGGCTCCCTGGACGGCACCATCAGCCAGATCCTCACCATGGAGAAGGGGACTAACTACAACATCCTGGCGATCCGGGGAACCATCGAAAAGGGGATCATCGACTGGGGAGAGGGGGTGCCGCTCTTCACGGAGATCAAGGGAGAGCTGCAGCTTGCCGGCAAGGATTTCAACCTGAAGAAGATGTCGGGACGGTTCGGTGCATCCCCCTTCACCCTGGAGGGCTCGCTCAAGGATTACCCCCTGGAGAGCCCCACCCTCTACCCCTTCGCCATGACCATGACCCCCTCTCCCGCCGATGTCGCCTGGCTCTCCAGGGTCAGGAACGGGAAAGCGGTGAGGATGAGCGGCGCGAGCACCCTGCATCTCTCCGGGGAGGGGCCAACCAGGAACTACATCCTCTCCGGCGCCTGGGATCTGACCCCTGCAGCCTACACCCTCCCCGAAATCCTGACCAAACCGGCCGGCCGGACAAACTCGGCCTCCTTTCGGCTGGAGTTCACCCCTGACCGGGCCCAGCTCAAGGAGCTGCAGTACCGGCTCCCCCCCCTGATTGCCAAGGGAGCCGGGCTCATCCCCTTTGAGGGGGACGAGAAGTTCAGCTTCGGCCTCACCACCAACCAGTTTTCCCTGGCCGACCTCCCTCCCCTGGCCCCCCGGATCGACCGGTACAAACCCCGGGGGAACATCCAGCTCTCTCTCCACGGCTCGCAGCCGGCGGATCCGGCCAAAAAAGCGGAGCTGTCGGGAACGGTCACCGTTGCCGGAGGGGGGCTCCTCCCCCTGGAGGGGATGAAGCCGCTGACGGAGCTCAACGGCTCACTGACCTTCAGCGGATCGTCCCTTGAGACCTCCCTCGTTTCGGCGAAACTGGGGACGACCTCCCTCTACTGCAAGGGGACGCTCCGGGAGTTCAGTCATCCCACGGTGAGCATCGCCTTCTCGTCGCCGCTGGTGGATCCGGCCGATCTGGGGCTCAAGGGGGGCGGCAGGGAGTTTCGTCCCAGCCGGGTCCAGGGAAACGTTACCGTCAGTGATGAGACGCTGCGGATCAACTCCTTTTCCGCCCAGCTCAACAACAGCCGTATTGCCGCAACCGGAACCATTACCGGCCCGCGCCGTCCCCGCGTCGATCTGACGATAACCTCTCCCCACCTGGAGGTGGAGGAGCTCCTCTCCCTGACCCAACTGGAAACGGAACGGCCGTTGCCGGCCGAGGTGGGAAAGCCGACCCTCAAGCTCTCCCTGAAGGCCGATACCGGGACATTCAAGGAGATCTCCTTCCAGCGGCTGACCGGCGACATCAGCTACGAAGAGGGGATCCTCTACCTTCACCCCCTGGAATTTCAGTCCCTGGGGGGGAGCATCGCGGCCAACGTCCGGATCGACACGGCAACGGGCGGTACACCCCGCTATCAGGCGGATTATGAGCTGCGGCGGATCTCATCCCAGGGGCTCCTCAAGTCTTTGGGGGTGAAGAAGCAGGAGATTTGGGGGACCATGTCGGCCCAGGGGGACCTGAGCGCCCGCGGCAGCACCCCTGAAGAGCTCAAGAGTTCCCTGCTCGGCTCGCTCTCCTTCCATATCGAGCGCGGCTCCATCAGACGCTTCGCCTCTCTGGCCAAGATCTTCTCCATCCTCAACGTCTCACAGCTGCTCAAGATGCATCTCCCCGAGATGACCTCCGGCGGGATGCCGTTCAGTGACATCACCGGCAGCGTGGCGATCAAGGACGGTCTCTTCTCCACCTCCGATCTCTACGTCAAGAGCGAGGCGATGAATATCTCGGCGGTGGGGAGCCTGAACCTCCCCAAGGACAGTCTCAACATCATCGTGGGGGTCCAACCGCTCCAGGCAGTGGACAAGGTCGTCAACCGGATCCCCATCGTCGGCTGGATTCTTACCGGCAAGGACAACTCCTGGATCACCTCCTATTTCCAGATCACCGGCGCCCTGGGCGATCCCCAGGTCTCCGTAAAAACCGTCTCATCCATGGCCACCGGGGTGCTCAACATCTTCAAAAGGCTCTTCCAGCTCCCGGCAAAACTCTTTACCGACACGGGGGCGGTCATGCTGGGGAAGTAGCTCTTCCGGTCATCTTGTCCTTGTGTTTCCCGCCGTTTTCTCTTATAGTTACGTTTTTTGTCGCGATAGGTAATCTGGACATTTCCGGTATGCAGTATCCAGGATCAGGCGTCATGTTCATCACCATGGAAGGAATAGAGGGGTGCGGCAAGAGCACCCAGGTGAAGCTCCTCGCCGCGGAACTCCTCCGGCTGGGGCACCGGGTGACCCTGACCCGGGAACCGGGCGGCTGCGTCATCAGCGACAGGATCCGCGCCATCCTCCTGGACGCCGACCATGGCGCCATGACCCCGCTGACGGAGCTCCTCCTCTACGCCGCGGCCCGGAGTCAGCATCTCAACGACACGGTACACCCCGCTCTGGCGGCGGGAGATGTGGTCCTCTGCGACCGCTTCACCGACGCCACCATGGCCTACCAGGGGTACGGCCGCGGCCTCGACCCGCTCCTCATCGGAGAGCTGAACCGCCTCGCCACCGGCGGCCTCTTCCCCGACCTGACCATTCTCATGGACTGCCCGGTGGAGATAGGACTCGGTCGGGCGCTCTCCCGGATCGACGCCGCCATCGGCGCCAAGGAAGAGCGGTTCGAGCGGGAGTCCCTCCTCTTTCACCAGGCGGTTCGAGACGGCTATCTCACCCTGGCCCGCCAGGAGCCGGAGCGGTTCATCATCGTCGATGCCCATCGGCCGGTTGCCGAGATCAGCGCCCACATCGTCCGGATCGTCACGGCTTGGCTTACGGGGCGCTGACCCATGCCCTTTGCCACCATCCTCGGACAGGAGCACGCCGTCGGTGTGCTGAGACGCTCCCTGGCGGGGGAGAGAGTTGCCCACGCCTATCTCTTCGAAGGGATCGACGGCTGCGGCAAGATGCTCACGGCCCTCTCCCTGGTGGAGGCCCTCTTCTGCGGCTCAGCGGAGCCGTGCGGAGGCTGCCCCGCCTGCCGGAAGCTGGCCAGCCTGCAGCACCCGGACCTGCATCTCCTTGAACCGGAGAAGGGGGTCATCAAGATCGACCAGATCCGGGAGCTCCAGAAAGAGCTCTCGCTGCGCCCGGTGGAGGCCCCGAAAAAGGCCTGCATCGTCAGCCAGGCCCACAAAATGAACCAGTCGGCGGCCAACGCCTTCCTCAAGACCCTGGAAGAGCCGCCGGGGAGCGCGCTGCTCATCCTGCTCAGCGACACCCCCACGGCGCTCCTCCCGACGATCCTCTCCCGCTGTCAGCGGCTCCGGTTCAATCCCCTCCCCCTGGAGATCGTGGCGCAGCTCCTCATGAATCGGGGAGTCCCGGCGGAGCAGGCCCAGAGCGCCGCCTCCCTGGCGGGGGGAAGCATGGCCAAGGGGGGCGCCATCGCCCAAGAGGGGTTTCTTCTCCGCCGCAGAGAGATCGTCGAACAGGTGATAGGGCTCTCTCCCCGCGAATTCGGACTCCTGACGGCCACCGCCGAACGGTTGGGGCATGAGCGCGAACAGGCTCAGGAGGTGGTGGAGATCCTGACCCTCTTCTTCCGGGATGTCATGCTCTGCCGGCATGGCGCCCCTCCCCCGGGGAACAGCGACCTGGCGGGGATCGTGGAACGGACCGCTCGTACGCTGCAAACAGGTGAGATTCTCGGGCGGCTGGAGTCGGTACTGAAGGCCGGACAGTCGCTCCTGAGAAATGTCAATCCGCGGCTGACCCTTGAGGCGCTCTTCATGGCCCTCAGCATGGAAAGATAATCAATTCGACGTCCACCGACGTCCGGAGGTATACGTGGCACGTGTGGTAAGCATCCAGTTCAGCTATGCGGGAAAAATCTACGACTTCACCTGCGGTGAATTTCAGTTCACCGTTGGGGACCAGGTCATTGTGGAAACCGAAAAAGGGCGCGGCATCGGCGCCGTGATTCGCAACCCGCGCGAGGTCCCGGAGAAGGAGCTCCACGAGGGGATGAAACAGGTCATTCGGGGGGCAACCGCGGAAGATCTGGACTCTGCCGCCCGCAACAAGATCCGGGAAAAGGACGCCAAGAGCTACTGCCTGAAGAAGATCGCCGAACGGGGGCTGGAGATGAAGCTCATCCGGGTGGAATACCTCTTCGACGGCAGCAAGGCGGTCTTTTATTTCACCGCCGACGGCCGGATCGACTTTCGCGACCTGGTAAAGGATCTCGCCTACGCCTTCCATACCCGTATCGAGATGCGCCAGGTGGGGGTCCGTGACGAGGCGAAGATGGTGGGAGGGATCGGCATCTGCGGCCGGGAACTCTGCTGCTCCTCGTTCCTGCGGGAATTCGAGCCGGTGTCGGTGAAGATGGCCAAGGAGCAGAACCTGGCGCTCAACCCCACCAAGATCTCCGGCCAGTGCGGCCGTCTCCTCTGCTGCCTCGGTTATGAGTACGAGACCTACAGCGCACTGAAAAAGGCCCTTCCCAAATGCGGCCGCTACATCAACTGCGGCGAGCTCTGCGGCGAGGTGGTCAAGCAGAACGTCCTCACCGGCACCGTCACCGTGAGGACCGAGGAGCGTCGCGAAGTCATCATCCGGGGGGACGAGATCCGGCCGGAGCAGATCACGGAGAAACCGAAGAAGCTCCCCCCCAAGGAACAGGCAGAGGCGGCGCCGCCCCAGAGCAAGCCGGGGGTGCGTGACCGGCGCCCTCCGCAGAAGACGCAGCAGCGCCGTAACGACCGTAAAGGGGATGGACGCGGCCCCAAGGAGAAGTCATGAGCAGACCATTCTACGTCACCACCCCCATCTACTATGTCAATGACGTCCCCCACATCGGTCATGCCTACACCACCGTTGCCGCCGATGTGCTGGCCCGCTACCGGCGGCTGAAAGGGGACGATGTCTTCTTCCTCACCGGCACCGACGAGCACGGCCAGAAGGTGGAAAAGGTGGCCACCGCCGCCGGCGAGACCCCCCTGGAGCTGGCCGACCGGGTGGTCACCCGCTTCCAGGCGCTCTGGGAGAAGCTGGAGATCTCCACCACCGACTTCATCCGGACCACCCAGGAACGGCATAAGCAGGGGGTCTCCCACCTCTTCGCCAAGGTGCTGGCTCAGGGGGACATCTACCTGGGGGAGTATGAGGACTGGTACTGCACCCCCTGCGAGACCTTCTGGACCGAGACCCAGCTCATCGACTACAAGTGTCCCGACTGCAACCGCCCCACGGAAAAGCTGAAGGAGGAGTCGTATTTCTTCCGGATGAGCAAGTACCAGGAGCAGCTCCTGGCCCACATCGAGGCCAACCCCGACTTCATCCAGCCCAAGTCCCGGCGCAACGAGATCGTCTCTTTCGTAAAGGAGGGGCTGCGCGACCTCTCCGTCTCCCGCACCTCGTTCACCTGGGGAATCCCGGTCCCCGGCAACCCCCGGCACATCATCTACGTCTGGTTCGACGCCTTGGCCAACTACATCACCGGCCTCGGCTACCCCGACGAGGGGGGGAACTTCGACCGCTACTGGCCGGTGGACGTGCACCTCATCGGCAAGGACATCCTCCGGTTCCATGCCGTCTACTGGCCCACCTTCCTCATGGCCGCCGGGATGCCGCTGCCGGGGAAGGTCTTCGCCCACGGCTGGTGGACCGTTGAGGGGCAGAAGATGAGCAAGAGCCTCCAGAACGTGGTGGAGCCCAACATGCTCATCGACAAGTACGGGGTCGATGCGGTCCGGTACTTCCTCCTCCGGGAGGTTCCCTTCGGCCTGGACGGCGACTTCTCCCACACGGCCCTGGTTCACCGGATCAACTCGGACCTGGCCAACGACCTGGGGAATCTCCTCTCCCGCTCCACCGCCATGCTGGCCAAATACTTCGGCGGCGTGGCGCCCCAACCGGGGGAGGCCACGGAGCTGGACTCCGCCTACCGAAACGCCACGGAGGCGATGGTCCTGCAGGTGGATCGTCATCTCTCCGATATGGCCTTCAGCAAGGCTCTTCAGTCTGTCTGGGAGGTCATCTCCGCGGGGAACAAGTATATCGACGAGACCGCCCCCTGGACCCTGGCCAAGAATCCGGCGCAGCGGGAGCGGCTGGGAACCGTCATGTACTATCTGCTGGAGTCCCAGAGGATGGTCCACACCCTCCTGGCCGCCTTCATGCCCACCACCTCCGCCAAGGCGCTCGCCTGCCTCGGCGTGACCGGGATCTCCGGGGAGGCGCTCTTCACCTGGGGGGGACTAGCCCCGGGGACCATCGTGCAGAAGGCGGAACCACTCTTCCCGAGGATCGATACCAAGGAAGAGAGCTGACGCCATGCTGATCAGCTGCCCCATCTGCAAGAAGAGTGTTCAATGGGAGGGGAACGCCACCCGCCCCTTCTGTTCACAACGGTGCCGGACCCGCGATCTGGGGGCCTGGGTCTTCGAGGAGTACCGCGTTCCCGCGGAGGAGTTCCGCCTGGAAGAGGCCACCCCCGACGAAGAAAAACCTTAACACCGAGAACAACAATCCACCACGGAGACACGGAGACACGGAGCAGACCAGAGCTTAACTTAACAGGGATGGACAGGATGAATAGGATAAGGCCTTTGGATACTCAAAGGTATGAACTCATCCTGTATATCCCGTGCATCCCTGTTACATGGTTTTCCTCCGTGTCTCCGTGTCTCCGTGGTTCAACCATCTGTATTACGGAGTTACCCAATGTCCGATATCCGTCTCCGCTTCGCCCCCAGCCCTACCGGCTATCTCCATGTGGGGGGCGCCCGCACCGCCCTCTTCAACTGGCTCCTGGCCCGCAAGCTGGGAGGAACCTTCATCCTCCGGATCGAGGACACCGATGTGGCCCGCTCCACCGAGGAGTCGGTCAACGCCATCCTGGAAGGGATGGAGTGGCTGGGGCTCGACTGGGACGAGGGGCCCTTCTTTCAGTCCGACCTCTTCCCTGTCTACCGGGAGTATGTCCGGACGCTGCTGGAGCAGGGGAAAGCCTACCGCTGCTACTGCAGCGCCGAGGAGCTTGAGGCAAAGCGGGAGGCGGCCCTGGCCGAAGGGCGCAAACCCAAGTACGACGGGAGCTGCCGCGGCCTCAGCGGAGAGCCCGCCGGCAAGCCGTTCGTGGTCCGCTTCCGGGCTCCCCAGGAGGGGGTCACCGCCTTCGACGACCTGGTCAAGGGGCCGATCTCCTTCAACAACGAGGAGCTGGACGACCTGATCATCCAGCGGAGCGACGGGACCCCCATCTACAACTTCACCGTGGTCATCGACGACGCCACCATGCGGATCTCCACCGTCATCCGCGGTGACGACCACATCAGCAACACCCCCCGCCAGATCCTCCTCTACGAGGCCCTCGGCTTCCCGGTCCCCCGCTTCGCCCATGTCCCGATGATCCTGGGGAGCGACAAGAGCCGGCTCTCCAAGCGTCACGGCGCCACCAGCGTCATGGCCTATCGGGATATGGGGTATCTCCCCGAGGCGATGATCAACTATCTGGTCCGCCTGGGGTGGAGCCACGGCGACGACGAGATCTTCAGCAGGGAAGAGCTCATTGAGAAGTTCACCGTGGAGGGGATCGGCAAGTCCGCAGGAGTCTTCAATCCGGACAAGCTCCTCTGGCTCAACGCCCACTACATCAAGAGCGGCGACCCGGCCCGGCTGGCGCAGTTGCTCCTCCCCTTCCTCCTGGAGCGGGGGGTGAACCCCGCCGACGGCGGTCCGGAGCTCCCCCCGGTCATCACCACCCTCCAGGAGCGGGCCAGGACCATGCTGGAACTGGCGGACGGCGCCCTCTTCTACTACCGGAGCGAGGTGCTGTACGACGATGCGGCCGCGGCCAAGCAGCTGACCCCGCTGCAGTTCCCCCTTCTCCGCGCCTTTGGGGAGCAGTTGGCCACCTGGGAGGAGATGACCCCTGGGGGGATCGAGACCCTGTTCAAGGCGTTCTGCGCCGCCCAGGGGATCAAGATGGGGGGGATCGGCCCCTCGGTCCGGGTGGCCCTCTGCGGCGTCACCACCTCACCGGCCATCTACGACGTCATCGCCGTCCTCGGTCGGGATGAGACGCTGCGGCGCCTGGAGTGTGCTGTCACCTTCATAAAGGGCAAAACTGAATAACGTATACTGAATCAGGCGCCTGTTTCTCGCATCTCCGCTCTTTGCCCCGGTAAAAGGCCGCGTTCTTGCATCAGCTCATCATCAGGGCCCTGCCAGGGGCAAGGAGCTTCGTGATGACGCCAGCGGAACCGACACAGGTAAAGGTTCTCTTTATCGACGATGACCTGGGAGTACTCCAGTCACTGTCACTGTTGCTGCAGGGTGAGCAGTTTGAACTGCTCACTGCGGCGTCAGGTGAAGAAGGGCTGGAAATTCTGCGGAATACCGAAGGGATAGGGGTAATCATCTCCGACCGGATCATGCCGGCCATGAACGGCGGGGAGCTGCTCAGCAAGGCGTGGGAGCTCTCCCCCGACTCCCTCCGGATCATGGTTACCGGCCACCGTGGCATCGACGTGGAGCATGAAGCGCTCCATAAGGGGGGGGCATACCGGATTATCGCCAAACCGTGGAAGGATGACGAGCTGATTCAGACCCTGCGGGATGCGGTGACCATCTACCTGCTCATCAGGGAAAACCGCCGAATGACTGCTCACGTCAGCCAGGTAACCAGCGAAAAAACCGACCGGCACCGGCAAAAGGCGTTATCCGCCGCCGCCTGACCCCCATTCCCCTCACCCCCAAACATAGAACTTAGAACTTAGAACTTAGAACTTAGAACATTGAACCCTGATTGACCCCCGGTCAAATATCTTCAAACTCCACCACCTCCCCCGTATAGGTCGTGATCACCAGGCCCCCCCCCTCCCGTCTCACCGTCTCCGGCAGCAGCGGCACCTTTCCCTTCCCCCCGGGGAGATCGATGACATAGTAGGGATTCGCCAGCCCCGAGGTGTGTCCCCGGAGCGCCGCCATGATCCCGACGCCGCAGGCGACCGAGGTCCGGAAGTGACCGGTCCCCTGGACCAGGTCCATCTGATGGAGGTAGTAGGGGCGGACCCGGATGGCCAGGAGCCGCTGCATGAGCAGGGTCATGGTGGCCGGGTCGTCGTTCACCCCCTTGAGGAGCACGGTCTGATTTCCCAGGGGGATACCGGCATCGGCCAGCAGAGCACACGCCTGTGCCGCCTGGGGGGTGATCTCCAGGGGATGATTGAAGTGGGTGTTGAGGTAGAGGGGATGATACTTCTTCAGGATGGCGCAGAGGTGCGGGGTGATCCGCTGGGGCAAGGTCACCGGGAGCCGGCTCCCGATCCGGATGAGCTCCACATGGGGGATGCCACGGAGCGCGGAGAGGATCGCTTCCAGTTCGGCGTCGGAGAGCATGAGCGGGTCCCCTCCCGAGAGGATGACATCGCGGATCTCCGGTCGGGAGGCGATGTACCCCAGTACCGCCTCGCGGGACTCCCGGGGCTCCGGGAGCGGTTGCCCCAGACGCCGCTTGCGCATGCAGAAGCGGCAGAAGACGGCGCAGTCGTTGGAGACCAGCCAGACCACTCGATCAGGGTAGCGATGGATGAGGCCCGGAACCGGGGAGAGCCGCTCCTCATCCAGGGGGTCGGGGAGCTGGTCGTCATCCAGCTCTCGCGGGTCGGGGACGCACTGTAGCCAGATGGGGTCGCCGGGCTCTTGAATGAGGGAGAGGTAGTGGGGAGAGATCCGGACCGGATAGCGGGCCGCCACCGTTTCCAGGGGAGCGGGATCGATGGCAAAACGGGAAGAAAGATGATCGATAGGTGACCTCATACTGCTTCTAAAACATTACTAGTGACGCTGGTTTTCTTCATAGTCATCTCTTTCACGTATTCAAACACAGGCGTATGCCATACGCCCCTACGAAAATCGGCATATCTCTACTTTAAATTCCTCCCACATTCGCTAATCTGCGGATACCATCAACCAACACCTTGAAGCTATGTGAGCGGTTATTTTCCAGAGAAAGGTGGCGACCGATGGCGCGCGAACCTGAAACCTTCTGGTAGAGTCCCCTGGTCATCCGTTCCAGTTCCGCCGATGGAGTCCCGAGATTGTCCGGGGTTCGGAATTTTTTATTATTTTGCAGTTTCGCCAGTCCGGTGAGTGAAAGCCCTTTTTCGACGGCATCCAGATCCCCGAGATAAAAGCTCTCCATCTCACGACATGCTACCCGAACAATAACATTACTCCTGTCGGCTTTGCGGCAGAGTTCACACAGTCGAAGTTTGATAATTCCACAGTCACCGGCATCCTGATCACGCATAACGACGAAAACCGATTCAGGCAATTGCCATCCCCGCATTTTGGCGACAAGGTTTTTTTCCAGGTCCTGTTTCCCCTGAAAGACCAGGAAACGCGACTGCACCCCGTCGGGAAGGATTTTAGGGAGTAAGCCGACCAGCATTTCTCTGGCGGACGGTTCTTCGAGAAAGAAAACGATGGTCTTCATCGTGGATCGGCCCCTTCAAAGAACCCTTGATCCCAGAGATAGCCCATCTGATCCCCCTCTTGCATGTATGCCACCAGTTGCGGATCGTCGCTGGCACGACGGACCTCGGTATAACCATTTTTTTTAACTAGCCAGAACACCTCTTCAACCCTTGTAGCGTTGAGTAGGTCGGGTGAATGAGTGGAAACAAAAACCTGCCCACCACGATTTGAATAAGTACGGAACTCCTCAGCCAGTTCCCAGAGCAGCTTGGGATAGAGTTGGTTTTCCGGTTCTTCAACGCAGAGCAGCGGGTGAGGCGCCGGATCATACAAGAGCGTCAGATATGCCAGCATCTTTATCGTTCCGTCCGAGACATATCGCGCCAGAAACGGATCTTCAAAGGAGCCATCCTGAAACTTGAGCAATACTCGTCCCTCTTCCGTTGTTTTGGAATCAACGCTGATCATGCCGGGAACGCGCATCTTCATAAGATCCAAAACATTATGAAACACTTCGTTATGGTGATCGTGCAGGTATTGAATGACCAGTGACAGATTTTCTCCTTCCCGGGAGAGATGCTCGGCATATCCGGCCTCCTGCTCGGGCCGGGCCTTACTGATATGAAAATCAGACACATGCCAGTTTTCAATAAGGTTTCCCAATGCAACCACCGCCGGGAATCGTTCAAACTGGGCAAGCCCCTTTATGGCCAGAATATCCGGCGCCTTCAGAATTTGTTCTTCGCGGTTCAGTTCCCTGACATCGTTAACCTTTTCAAGTTCATTGGTTACCGCAGTTCCTTTTCCTCTGGAAAAATCAAGAAAATGCCAGGGCTGACCGCTACTGCCTCTTCGGTATTTAAGAACCTCGCGAGCGACGAATGGCTTTCCTTTTTCTTCATCAATCTGGAGAAAATAGGTGGTCAACGGAGTGTCAGGTTTGTCCCTGAACTTCAGTTCAATTTCGATTGGGCCATCCGTTCCACGACTGCGAACTTCCCGAAAACCACGACTGCCTCCCAGTTTAGCTAACGCCGCGGTAACGTTGCTGGACATGGCGTCGCGTAAAAACCCGAAAACGCTGAAGATCGTACTTTTGCCACTGCCGTTGGCACCGACAAAAACGCAGAAATTGGACAACTCTTCGATCTCCATTTCCTTGAACGTTTTAAAGTTTTTCAGCCGTATGGACTCAATCTTCATGGCTCAGCCTCATTGTTCCGCATCAGACCTTCAGCGCCCCGATCAACTCCGTTACATCGCCGATCCCTTCACTCACCAAATATTGCTCAATCTCCCGGACGATCCTTCCGGCAGCGCCGGGGTCCAGGAAACTGGCGGTCCCCACCTGGACAGCAGTGGCGCCGGCCAGGAGAAACTCCAGGGCGTCGGTGGCGGTCATGATCCCGCCGATGCCGATGACCGGGACCTCAACTGCCTGGGCCACCTGCCAGACCATCCGGAGCGCAATCGGCTTGATGGCCGGCCCCGAGAGCCCGCCGGTGATGTTGGCCAGGACCGGCCGCCGGCTCTTCAGGTCGATGGCCATACCGGTAATGGTGTTGATCACCGAAAGGGCGTCGGCCCCGGCTTCCACACAGGCCCGGGCCATGGCCACGATGTCGGTGACGTTGGGGGAGAGCTTGACGATGACCGGCTTGATGGTCATCTCCCGCACCGCCTCCACCACGGCGAAGGCCGCCGCCGGATCGGTGCCGAAGACGATCCCCCCCTGCTTCACGTTGGGGCAGGAGATGTTCACCTCCAGCCCCGCCACCTCGGGGATGGCGTCCAGCCGCCGCGCCAGCTCGGCGTACTCCTCGATGGTGGTCCCGAAGAAGTTGGCGATAACAGTGGTATCGATGGTCCGGTAGAAGGGGACCTTCCTGGCGATGAATTCGTCGACCCCCACATTCTGGAGGCCGATGGCGTTGAGCATCCCACCGCAGGTTTCCACGATCCGTGGGGTCGGATTGCCGGCGCGGGGCTTGAGGGAGAGCCCCTTGGTGATGATCCCCCCCAGGCTGTTGAGGTCGAGATAGTCGGCGAACTCCTGACCGTAACCGAAGGTACCCGAGGCGGTCATCACCGGGTTTTTCAAGCTGATGCCGCCGATATCAACTGAACAGTTCGGTTTCATGAGTGCCCCCCCTCCCCTTTCTCCCAGAGGAGCTCGCAGTGATCGAAGACCGGCCCATCCTTGCAGACACAGCGGTAATCGGGATGGTTGTCACCGTGATCCTTCCCCTTCACCACACACCCCAGGCAGGCCCCCATGCCGCAGGCCATGTACGCCTCCAGCGACACCTGGCACGGGACGTTGTGGCGCCGGGCGACCTCCGCCGTCGCCTTGAGCATCGGCATGGGACCGCAGGCGAAGAGGGTGGCGTTGTGCGCAGTGGCGAGATGCCGCTCCAGCACCTGGGTGACAAACCCCCGGTCCCCCAGGGTGCCGTCATCGGTGGCCACGTAGCTCTCCACCCCCAGCCGCTCGAACTCGGTGATGCAGAGGATATCCTCCCGGCTCCGCCCTCCGGCAAAGAGCCGGACCCGTGAACCGGTCACCAACTCCCGGGCCAGGAAGTAGAGGGGGGCAAGGCCGATCCCCCCACCAACGAGGATCTTCTCCCCTGCCGGGTCGCCTGGGGTAAATCCCCGCCCCAGGGGGCCCAGAATATCCAGCCGGTCGCCGTTATGGAGGGCCGCCAGCATGGCGGTCCCCTTCCCCACCACCTTGTAGAGGATCTCCAGATAGCTCTGGGAGCCGCAGTCGGTAAACTCGGTGACCATGGCGCCGGTATCGAAGATGCCGAAGGGGCGGCGCAGGAGCGGGTCGCTCCCGCCGTTAACCTTGATCATGAGAAACTGCCCCGGCTTGGAACCGGTAATGGGGGGAGGAGCGGTCATCCGCATCCGCCAGTAGCCGGGAGAGAGCTCCACGTTGGAGATGACGAGGGAGTTAAACTGCATGCTGCACCTCACTGGGGAGATTGATGTCCATGAGGAGGGCGTCCTCCCCGTTTTCGTAATACCGTTTACGGCGTCCGCTCTCGCCGAACCCCAGAGCCCGGTAGAGAGAGATCGCCGCCTCATTGGAGGCCCTGACCTCCAGATAGACCCGGTTCGCCCCCTGCTCCCGGAAGAGCCTCAGTGACGACTCCACCAGGAGCCGGCCGATCCCGGCTCCCCGGAATTCCCTCCCCACTGCCACATCAAGGATCTCCCCTGCGTCCAGGAGCAGGGAGGGGCAGAGGTAGCCGGCAAGCGCCCCGCCGTCCGTGACCGCCACCAGGGGAAACCCGTGGGGAGATCGGAGCTCGTCCAGGAAATGCTGAGCCGTCCAGGGATGGGGAAAGGAGTGCTCCTCCATGGCGACGACCTGGTCCAGGTCGGCGTCGGTCATGGGGCGCAGCGTTACTAAAGGGAGGTTCGACGTCATGGCGGGGCGCATCATACGGAATCTGCGGGAGAAAGTAAACAGAATCCTCCGCAGAATGGCGGAGACCAGCGCCGGCAGTCAGGGACCGGCCAGGGAACTGCGCGCAACAGTCATGACTCTTGAAGAGCGGCAGACCGCTGTGGACAAGGAGCCGGCAGCACTCCGGTCGGCAGTGAACCAGCTCCTGATCTGATCTGCCCTCAACGAGATTTCCTCTCTGCTCCACACCAAAGATAAAGAGCGAGCAAGCAGTATACTCACAAAAAACGGTCTTAAGCTTATATCAGCTGCAGTACGGCGGAAAAGCTGTAAGAACTGTTGACATTCACTGTAGATTTGTTATTTTAGTGAAAATTTTATTCTATCAAGAGGAGAACTCACATGGCGACAGTACTGGAAATGACCGCGGACATCGTAGCATCCCACGCCCGAACCGCACCGATGACCACCGACGACATCCTTCTGGAACTCAGGAAAGTCTATGCAGCACTTCGGTCCATTGAATCAGGTGCGGCGGTAGATGCTCCGGCAGCGGTGGGGGAAGGCTCTGTACCGCTCCTGACCCTCAAGCAGGCATTCAAGACCAACGAAGTCATCTGCATGCTCTGCGGTAAAGGGGGGATGAAGACCCTCACGAGACATCTCAATCAGGCACACCAACTGAAACCGTCCCAGTACCGGAAACAGTTCAACATTCCCAAGACCCAGTCACTCATGTCCAAGAGCTATGCCCTGAAGCGGAAAGAGATCGCTGCAGGGATGGATTTGGGGGCCAACCTGGCCAAAGCGCGGGAGGCGCGGCAGATCATCATCCAGAAGGGGAAAGGAAAGAAGAAGTAGTCGCTCCCCTCTCCAACGAAAAAAGCCCGCTGCGTAACCAGCGGGCTTTTTTCGTTATTGCCGTGGAATCAGTCGCCGCTCTCCGGTTTTTGCACATAGACAACTCTATTGAGTGAACTGCTCCGCTGATAGAGCTGGATGGTTCCCAGGTCGCTGGAGTTGAGCCTGGTTCCCTGCTCGGCCAGGAGGGCCCCGCAGTTGCTGTAGAGGTTGCGCGTCAGCACCATACCGATCTTCAACTCCTTGAGGAGGAGTTCCTGTTCGACGATGATCCGCAACCGGGGAAGATCATCCAGCACCTCCTTCAACGCCAGATTGGCGGCAGCGGAGAGGGCCGGATCAAACTTCCCCCCCATGGCCGCGGCCACTCTCTTGGAGAGCTGATACTTGGCGTCGGTCCAGGATTCCGGGGCGTAGGTTCGATCCATAAAGTTGGCCAGACAGATAAGCCTCGCCCCCAGGGGGATCTGTTCACCGGCCAAGCCGTCGGGGAAACCGCCGCCGTCGAACTCCTCGTGATGGTGACGGATGATGAGCCCGACCCCCTGCAGCTCTTCGTTTGCGGCCATGAGCGACTGCCCCTTGACCGCATGGGCCCGGTACTCGGCCACTTCATCGCCGCTCATGGTCTCCTCCCCCTTGGAGAGCAACCGGTCGGAGATGCCCAGCAGCCCGATATCATGGAGAAGCCCCGCCATCCTGAACTCTTCCCGCTGGGACTGGGGGAGCTTCAGGGTGGCGGCCATGGATTCCACCAGCGCCGCCACGCGACGGGAATGTTTGCCCAGCCGCGGATAGCGCTGCTCCTGCAGGCTGCTGAACATGAGGACGATGGTCTCCCCGAGATTTCTGCTCTTGGCATCCTGTTGATGCAGATCCTTGAGCTTCTCCCGGATGGTGGCGGTCTGCTGGATGACCCGTTTCTTGAGATTCGTGTTCCACTCGGCCAGTTCATCCTTGAGCCGCCGGTTCTCCTGTATGAGCTGAAACCGCTGCAACCCGTCGCGCACGGCCAGCAGCAGTTCCTGCTTGTTCCATGGCTTGAGCAGGAAGCGGAGCGCTCCTCCCAGGTTAATAGAGTCTATGGCTGCGGTGACATCATCGTACGCGGTGAGGATCATCCGGGGAACGTCGGGCACCACCTCCCTGGCCGCTTCCAGAAACGCCGTGCCGGTCATCTCCGGCATCCGCTGATCGCTGAGGATCAGTCCAATACCGGCGGTGCTCCGGAGAATTTTCAGCCCTTCCGCCCCCGAGGTCGCCGTCAACACCTGGAACGGTTCCGCCCTAAAGAGGCGTTTCAGGGCGGTAAGGACATTCTCCTCGTCATCGACGCAGAGAATGTAGAGCGGTTCGTCCGTAGCCGGGACAAGACTCTGGCTGTTCTCCGTCATACCGCCTCCCGGATGCGAGGGAGTTTGACCGTGAACGTTGATCCTCCGTCGACAACACTCTCCACCATGATCTCCCCCTTATGCCGGCTGATAATATCATAGGCGATGCTTAAGCCCAGCCCGGTCCCCTTCCCCACATCCTTGGTGGTAAAGAACGGGTCAAATATCCGCTCCCTTACCTCCTCGGAGATGCCGCAGCCATTGTCGCTCACCGAGGCAAAGACGCAGCGGTCGTCGTGCCAGCTCCTCAACACGATCTCTCCCATCTTTAGTGCGGACAGGGACTGCCCCGCATTGACCAACAGATTCAGAAAGAGCTGGCTCAGTTGGCCGGGATGACAGAGGATCTCCTCTCCCGATTCGTACTCCTTGCGGATAGTGGTGATATATTTCAGTTCGTTGTGAGCAATTGTCAGAGCGATATCCATGCAGGAGGTCAGCGCTACCGCTTCGCTTTCCACCGCATCCGCCCGTGAGAAGTTCTTCAGGTCCCGGACGATCTTCGTGACCCGTCCCGCGCCCACCAGAGACTCCCTGATCAGGGCAACGCCATCCTCCAGGAGCTCTTCTACCCTCAGACTGTTCCTGCTTTTCGTAATGCTCTCCCGGATCGACGGCGCCAACCCGCCGAACCCGCTCTCCTGGCAGATCCGGTCATACTCGACTATCTGCTCGAAATACTCGGCCAGGACGCTCAGGTTGCTGGAGATGTAACCGATGGGGTTATTGATTTCGTGGGCGACGCCGGCGGCAAGCTGCCCCAGGGAGGCAAGCTTCTCCTGGCGCATGACCAGCAGATCCTTATCTCTGCTCTTGCAGATCTCTTCCTCTACCCGCTCCTCCAGCCGACCATTGAACTCCTGAAGCTTCATCTGCTGCTCCAGAAGCCGGCGTTGCAGGGAACGGATTCGCAGATGGGCCTCCACCCGCGCATACACCTCCTCCAACTGGAACGGCTTCGTCACGAAGTCCACCCCCCCCACACGGAACCCTTGCACCTTGTCCACCGTTTCATTCAGCACACTGACGAAGATGACCGGGATCTCCTCCAGCAGCGGGTCGGCCTTGAGCAGCTCGCAGAGTTCGTAGCCATCCATCTCCGGCATCTTGATGTCCAGCAGGAACAGGTCGGGCGGTTCCAGCCGGGCTGCCTGCAGCGCCAGGGCGCCGCTGTGAACCGCCCTCGCATGATACCCTCGCAGCGTGAGCATCCGCGCCAGGAGCAGGGCATTGGCCGGCGTATCGTCCACGATGAGGATATTCGGAACGTTCTCCTCCAAAGCGTCCGTCATGACCCGCCCCTTTTCCCATGTTCCAGCGCCATCTTCAGCGATTCCATGAACTCATTGACCATGATCGGCTTGGTCATATAGCGGAAAAATCCCGCTTTCAGGCCATTTTCGATGTCCCGCGGCATGGCGTTGGCGCTGAGAGCCATGACCGGGATCTGCGCCGTGGCCGGGTCCGCACGGAGGATCTTCAGGGCCTCGAAACCGTTGATCCCCGGGAGATTGATGTCCATGAGAATCACGTCCGGCTGAGCTCCCCGCGCGATCTCGATCCCCTTGTACCCATCCTCGGCGGTGAGGAGCCGAATCCCGGGGTGGCGCTGGATGATCTGCACGACCAGCTTCATGTTCGCCGGGTTGTCTTCCACGTAGAGGAGTGTCCTTATCCGCTCTTCTTGGGTCACCTGGGGTGAGGGGGCCGCAGCCGTCTCCCCTTCTCCCGGTAACAGATGCGGTTGAGCAACCGTAACGAGCTCGAACCAGAAGACGCTCCCCTTCCCCACGATACTCTCCACGCCGATGACCCCTCCCATCAGTTCGATGAGCCGCTTGGCCACCACGAGGCCGATGCCGGTCCCTTCCTTACCGCCCGCCTCCTGTCCCAGACGATTGAACGCCTGGAAGAGCTGCGCCACCTGTTCCGAATCCAGCCCCATGCCGGTATCCCTGATGCTCACCCGACTCCGTCCCGCCGACCCCTCGCCACAAATAACCTCTACCGTTCCTGACGCGCTGTTATATTTGATGGCATTGGAGAGAAGGTTAATGAGGACCTGTTTCACCCTGGTCCGATCGGCATGAACGAAATAGGGGGTATCGCAGAGAGGAGTGATCATCCTGATGCCGTGCTGTTGCGCCTGGGGTTCGATCATCCCTCGGCATTCGACGATCACCTCCGTCAGGGAGACCGGCTCCGGCGACAGCGGCACCTGCCCTGACTCTATTTTCGCCAGGTCGAGAATCTCGTTGATCAGTTTCAGCAGATGCCACCCCGCCTGGAGAATCTGGGCGATGCTTTCGTTCTGGCCAGGGGTCGGCGGCGGGGCGTCGGACTCCAGCAGTTGGGCAAAGCCGAGGATGGCGTTGAGCGGGCTGCGCAGCTCATGGCTCATGCTGGAGAGAAATTCAGATTTGGCCAGGTTGGCTTTTTCCGCCAGGGACCGGGCGCTCTCCAGCTCGCTGTTCTTTTCCTGAAGCACCAGGTCCAGCCGTTTACGCTCCGTGACATCCCGCGCCGCGGCAAACACCCCCTGCAGCCGCCGGTTCCGATCGTATAACGTGGTGGCGTTCAAAGAGACCACCGTCTCCTTGTCATCCCTGGCCCGGGCGGTGAGTTCGAAATTTGTGACCTTTTTTTCGCTCAACACCAGCTTGATGCTCCTCTCGGCCCGCTCCGGATCGGTGAAGTACTCCTTGAACGGAGCGCCGATCAGTTCATCCCGCGTACAGCCGGTGAGGGCCTCCATCTGTTTGTTCACGTCGGTGATGATCCCTGACGGATCGGTGGTCATCAGCGCGTCGATGTTGGATTCAAACAGGGAGCGGGTGTAGAATTGATAATCACGCAGCCGTTGCGCCAACTGTTTTTGCTCCTCTTCGATCTGCTTGCGCGCGGTGTTGTCGGTGCCGATGAGGAGGTAGCCGATGATGGCGTCCGTGGCGTCGCGCAGGGCCGTCACGGAGACCACCGCCGGGAAGCGGCTCCCGTCTTTCCGGATGTAGGTCAGCT
>CAIOGM010000125.1 GCA_903857795.1 uncultured Geobacter sp. | reverse complement strand
CTCCACCTCGATTTTCAACCCGCCCAGCCAGAAAAAAGAAGGGATGATGGCTGAGTCGATGTTGCGTTGCGTGTCCCCGGCAGGCTGGATGTCCTGTCTCTCGATTCTTCTGCTGGCGTCGTTCATATGAATCTCCCCTTGTGGATTTGTTGTGTAGTTGGTCGGGCCCGGTAAGTGTTGATCGGCTTTGAATGTAGACTCAGTAATATGTACTATCGGCGTTTGACAGTGACCCAGCCAACATCTTGTAATTCACCAAAATTGGATATATTTTATTCGTCAAACGGGTCAAAGTTGAGCGCCGATGCTGGGTCAAGCCCAGATGCCTATTGACACCTGAGTGCGGTTGCGTTTCCTATCAGTATATTCTGGTAATCAACACCCCTGCCAGACAAACCAGCCACCAACCACCGCCATCACTCCTCCACTTATCCGCTTGGCCCATCGAGAAAAGTTGACCACTCCGCGAGTCTTGACAAAACCCTCGACGAAGCCGGTGAAAGTGCCAGCGAAGAGCATCAGCAGGCAGTGGCCGATGGCGTAACAGAAGAGGAGTGCAATACCGTAAAGCACTTGGCCCTTGCCGGCCACCAGAGTTAAGAGCACAACCAGCACCGGTGTGGCGCATGGAGAAGATACGACTCCGAATAATAGTCCAAGTAGGAACGAACCACAGATCCCGCCTTGTTTAGGCTTGAAATCCCGCTTGATCGGCAACTGAACCTCATAGAGTCCCATCATCTGCCCACCCATCACCAAGGCGATGGCCCCGGCAATCAGGTACCACGGACCCCCCAGGGTGCCGAACATCGTACCCAGCAGTCCGGCGGCAGCACCAAAAGCTGTGAAGGTCAGCGATAGGCCCAAGACAAAGGCCAGTGAGTAACGGAAGGCCTTCATCCGGTCACCATCGGCATATCCTCCGACGAAACCCACCACCAGTGGAATAGTGGCCAAGACGCAGGGAGAGGCCGAAGAGATCACCCCGGCCAGGAACACTGCACCAAAGGCCACCAATGGGTAAAGGATTATGATTTGCTCGATGTTGTTGAGGAAGGTCATTTCAGCCCTACAGCTTGCAACTCCTTCAAAATATCTGCCTTTTCCATGAACCCGATATGGCGCTTAACCTCTTTTCCTTTGGTGTCGAAAAAAATCTGAGTCGGAATCATCTGAATGCGGTAATTAGCGGCCAGGTTTTTACCCTCATGGACATCGGTAAACAGAACATTTGCCTTACCCTTGTATTCGCGATCCAATTCGAACAAAATGGGGGCCATCTTCTTGCAGGGGATGCAACTCCGGGCACCGAAGTCAGCTACAGTAGGCTTGCCCGATGCTAATGCGGCACGGATGGTGGCCTCAGTAGCCGAGGGAAGCTCCGCGGCAAAGGAAACGCCGGTCAGCATGAACAGCGCTCCGAGGGTACAGATTATATGACGCATCGTTTTCTCCTGGAAATGAGTGGCGGCGTTACAGCAGTCGCTGAATCTCCGCCGAGGTAGCTGTCTTGCCCGAAAAAATGACCTTGCCGTCGATGACCAGCGCCGGAGTGCTCATGACGCCGTACTTCATTATCTTCGAGATTTCTTCCACCTTAACCACTTCCGCCTCACTACCCTTCTCTTTCACCGCGGACTGAACTGCATCATACAGCGTCTTACATTTGGCACAACCGGTTCCCAATACTTCAATCTTCATGGTGTCTTCTCCTTGTGAGTTTAAATTCGGTCACAAAATTGCGTTGAACAGATATCCGACGATGACAATAGCTGTCGCCACGATACCGAAAAAAGTGGCAAGTAGACGCGTCTTCAAGACATTTTTAAGGATGATCGCCTCGGGCAATGATAGGGCGGTCACCGCCATCATGAAGGCCAGCACGGTACCGATGGCCATCCCCTTTTCCATCAGAGCCTGCACGATGGGGATCACTCCGGCGGCATTACTGTAGAGCGGCACACCCAGTGCCACCGCCACCGGCACGGCGAAGGGGTTGTCCCGACCGGCCCACTTGACCAGGAAGTCTGCGGGGACATAACCGTGAATAAAGGCGCCCAGGCCAACCCCGACCACCACATACGGCCAGATTTTCTGCAGCAGCCCCAAGGTGTACTCTCGGGCATAGTCGAGTTTCTCCCGGAAGGTCATCACCGTAATCTCACAGTTGCCCACCTGCATCTCCCAGACGTAGTCTTGGACATAGCGTTCCATCTTCAGTTTGCCGATGACAATGCCGGCGACAATGGCCACCAGCAGGCCGGTGCCGATATAGATAAGGGCGAGCTTCCAGCCGAACAGCCCCCAAAGCATGATGAGCGCCACCTCGTTGACCATGGGTGACGAGATAAGAAACGAGAAGGTTACCCCCAGAGGTACACCGGATTCCACGAAACCGATGAAAAGTGGCACCGCCGAACAGGAGCAAAAGGGGGTAACGATCCCCAAAAGGGCAGCAAGGATGTTGCCCACATACTCCCGCTTGTGGGAGAGGAGCCGTTTGGTCCGTTCCGGCGGAAAAGAGCTGCGGATGATGGCCACGACGAAGATGATGACTGTGAGGAGCAGAAAGATCTTCAACGTATCGTAGATGAAAAAGTCCAAGGCCTCCCCGCTCCGGCTACTCGGCTGAAGGGAGAATAGCGTAAAGACCAGATAGTCTGCGAATTGTTTCAGCACCGGGTAACTCCAGTATTAAATGATTGATTGATCATATGTAGTCTTAAAAAAACAGCTAAACGGCCTTGAGCAGTCGCTGTCGACCGTTAATTTCCTGGATCATAATGAGGGTTGCCAAGTCAACTATCTTCAGTACCTCAGGGTGTTTGACCGCATAGTAAATTTTGATCCCGTCCTTGCGTTTGGTGAGAATGCCTGAACTCAACATCAGATTAAGGTGCCGCGAGGTGTTGGATTGTTCTTCGCCGATAGCAGGAAATATTTCGCAGACACAGCGTTCCCCCTCACGGAGAAAGTCAATAATCTTCATTCGAGTCGACTGCCCAAGGGCTTTGAGGATGTCAGCGCGGTATTCGGTTTGATTGTACACAAGTACTCCCTTGTCGAATGAGTATATAATCATATAGTCGCTCGACTGGCGCATGTCAACGGATAATTCTTGAGTTACTGTTATCGATTGGTTCTCCGCTTAACAGCAGACGGAACTACAACCACAACTGCATTTCTTTTTCTCGCCCAGCACCAGTTCAAACCCGGCACGCTGCAGGATTTCCTGCAACTGCTGATTCCCTGGATAACTCCCCTTGCTGACGAGTTCCCCGTCCACAAAAACGAGTGGCAGACACTCTGGGCCTTCATTTTTGAGGAGTTCTGTCACTGTGACGTTGGCGATAAACGCCTGAGGGTCGGGGCCAAGACGGTTAATGAACTTGCCCAGGACAAAAGGGCTTGGTCCGCCAACGATTTTGCCAAACGGGATATAACCAATATGGATTGAGCCGACCTTTAAGGTCGTATTAATCCATATTGGTTATGTCGAAGCTGCCATCCTTCTGAAACTTGAGAGTGCCGTCAAGGAACCTTACGGTAGTGTACCCTTTGTCCTTCAGAATGTTATACGCCATCTCAGCCCTCATGCCGGTGTCGCAGTAGAGGACGAGCTTCCTCTCTTTTATAAACTCTGCGGTACGTTCTGCCATATCTTCAAGCGGGAAGTTTTTCGCCCCCGGAAGATGACCTGCGGCATATTCATCTCCAAAGCGAACATCGATGACATCCGTATCGGAGGGGATCTTCTTGCCGAATTTCATAAACTCTTCAGGCGGCACCGTACCCGATTTCGGTTTTGGGGTGTAGGCAATGAATGTTCCCAGGGGGCCTGTCGTGACGGGATTGCCGGCTGCCTGCCACTGAGCGAAGGTCATGGGGAGGAGCTTCACGCCGGTGTAACCCCAGGCAACGACCGTGGCGGCCGCTTCGGTGCTTCGGTCACCGTAAAAGATGATAGGTGCGTTTTTCTGACGGGGGAAGGAGGATCGTGATTTTTCCAACTCCAAGGAGAGCGCCCCGGTGATGTGCCCTTGTTCCGCACTGGTACGGGGTCTTGTATCGACTAGGACCAGCGGTGTCCCCTGGATCAGGGCGTTTTTCAGGTATGAAGGAGTGATGGTGGTGTACTCGGACTTGACCCAGTCGGGCATTCCCCCTACATAGACCTTTACGTCGGTATAGCCAAGGCTTTTGGCCTTGACCCCGGAGAGGGGGCTTGAGCAACCGCCGACGCAGTAGAAGACCAGTGGCGTAGATTTGTCTATTGGCAATTTGTTGATCTGTTTGTCGAAGGCCGCCGCCGGCATGACGATGGCGCCAGGGATCTGTCCTTCCTCATAGCGTGGCACAGGTCTGGCGTCCACTATCACCAGGTTTTTCTTTTCCGATATAAGCTTCTTTAATTCAGCCTTGTCGATTTTCTCTTCCGGTTTGAGCGCCTTGAGCACGTCGAACCGGGTGATTGCGGTAGCCAGTTTCTCACCGTTTTTCATGACGAAATTGACCGTGAACGCCCGGTTCTTATAGGTTTTTAGCTCTTCTAGTGTGGTGACATTCTTGACCTTAGTCTTCTCGTCGAACCGGAGGATCTCCTTGTGGGAAACCAAGTCGAGTTGCAGAGTGTTGGCCTTGTAGGAGATATTATCCAGGGTTCCCATGAGTACCCCTGGCTCCGGTTGGTGACAGCCGGCGCAGAGCGGTGCCATGGTGGACCTTGTTTCCCCAGCAAAAAGCAGCGTGGGGAGGAGCAGGAGAGCGGAGAGAGTGATGTTGCGAACGACCATGTTCATAAAGTCCTCCGATATGTTTGATGTTTTTGATATGGATTTTCCTACTGGGTAGTTGTTGAGAGTCGACACTTCGATAGCTGTCAGCGTCATGCCGGTGGGAAAAATAACCTTCCTGGCGTGTCTCACCATTTCACCCCGTAGGCCCTGTAGCCGACGAGCGTCAGGAGTACGACCAGACCCTTGTCTTCTTCGTGGTCAGTATTGCAGTAGCGGATGATATCTTTTGGAAGCTTCGCCAGATTTTCCCGGTTTCCGAATGTGGTTGTGGCAGTTATGCCGGTTTGCGCGCAGTGATGAGGAAGACGGGGTATTCCCTGGCCGCAGCAGCAACCCCCTTGGCAATTACGTCTGCCGTTTTAGCACTGCAATCGACAAAACCGGTCTCGCTAAGGAGCGACATGATCTTCTTTCGGTCAAATCCATAGTGATGAACGCCGGTTGGATCGTCGTGAAAGTTGCCGTCCTCGGCATCTAGGTCGGCAACCCCGAGTATTCCACCTGGCAGCAGCAGGTCGTGGAAGAGAACGAAAAGCCCTGCAGGGTCAGGTACATGGTGGAGTGTCATGCTACTGACAACAAGATGAAAACGGCCAGTCGGCTGTTCGCCCTTCTCTATATCACAGAAAAACATCTCCACGTTGCTCAGTGCATGCTCCTGAATTTTTCGCTCCAGCACCGAGAGCATTCCCCGTGAGCTGTCAATCCCAACGATGCGCCTCACCAAGGGTTGCAGCCGTAACGTGACAAGCCCGGTCCCACAGCCGAAATCAAGGGCATCCATGGTCTGATCGGGATGCAGCGTATCAATGATAGTGGCGGCAATATTCTCGGCCAGTTTGACCCGGCGGGGTTCCTCGTCCCAGGATAATGCTACCTGGTCAAAATTGCGTTTTTCGTTCATAAGTACCTCTGAGCTAATCTTTCTTTTCTTTTTTAGTACCTCGGTCCCCGAGATCACATGAGTTAGACAGTCAGGTAGGAACTCCGAGCCGTGGCAATATGTACTTCTGCAGCACAAACCAGAAGACCAGGAATCCGATCAGGAGCAGTACGCCTTTCATTTCCACCTCTTTTCGCTCTTTGTTTTACGACATAACAATCGTTATACAACACTATATTTTTTACGTAGTACAATTACGAGATCCTGGATCATGCAATCTTTAATAAGATAACAGACTTTCGCTCCTTCTCTCCGGGCCTCCAGCACCCCACGGTCTTTGAGAATCTTAAGGTGTTGTGAAACCACAGCTTGGGGAAGCTGGAGATAATCCCATATTTCACCGACGCAACAACATCCTTCCGCCAGTTTCAGCATGATCCTGAGGCGAATCGGATGTCCCATTGCTTTTAGGACAGCAGCAGTCTTAGCCATTTCGCCTCTGTTTTTGGCTTCTGTCATTGTTATTAACCCTCTACGGTCGGACCAGCCCGATACCAGCCGATAAGACAGTTTTTGAGGTGGTAGACTTCCTTGTATCCCTACCTGCCTGTATTCATCTCTATTTCAAAGAAATCAATCATTTTGAGCAACAGCTTTTCGGGAAACGGGGGACCCCCAGTTTCGCCAGGATGTTGAACATCGGGCAAAACTGGGTAAAGCCCGACTGGAAGAGGTTCAGTCCGACGAAAGCGGTGAACCAGAGCCAGTTCTGGGAGTGAAAGTGGGCCAGGAGGAGCGAGATGATGATGAATGCCCCCGCGACAATCCGTACGATGCGTTCCACATAAAATTCTTCTTTCATTGAGCTCTCCTTTAAATTTAGGCTTCTTGTTGTTTTGGATGCCGTTCCTTCCATGACTGCACGATGTAATAAAGGATCGGTATTGTCACCCGTGAGAGGGTGGTGGAGGCGATTTCGCCGCACATCATGGCGATGGCAAGCCCCTGGAAGATCGGGTCGAAGACGATGACGAAGCTCCCCACGACGACGGCGCCGGCAGTCAGGAGCATGGGGCGAAAGCGAACGGCACCGGCCTCGATGATCGCCTCGGAAAGCTCCATCCCCTCGCGACGCTTCATCTCGGCAAAGTCGATGAGGATGATGGAGTTTCTCACGATGATCCCGGCCAGGGCGATGAAGCCGATCATGCTCGTGGCGGTGAAGAAGGCGCCCGCGATTGCATGCCCCGGGAGGATGCCGATGAGGGTCAGCGGGATGGGGGCCATGATCACCAGTGGCGTGGTGAAATCCCGGAACCAGGCCACCACGAGGATATAGATGAGGACCATGACTGCACCGAAGGCGATGCCCAGATCGCGGAAGACCTCGTAGGTGATATGCCACTCCCCGTCCCATTTCATCCCCACATGGTTCTCGCTCCAGGGCTGGCGGGAGGCGAGGATCTCGATCTTCGTTCCGTCGGCTGTGGGGAGCGCCTGAATCTCCTTCTGCACCTTGAGGATGGCATAGACCGGCGCCTCGATCTCCCCGGCCACGTCGCCGACGACATAGAGCACGTTCTTCAGGTTTTTGCGATAGAGACTCTTCTCCTCGCTCCCAGCAGTCACCCGGACCAGCTGGGAGAGCGGCACGTTCCCCTTTGTTCCTGAGACGTACACGGACGCGAGCGCATCCACCGAGCTCCGCTGGGCCACCGGCAAACGGAGGTTGATGGTCACCGGCTCTTTTTCTTTCGTTAGATGGGCCAGTCCGGCATCCATCCCGGCCAGGGCAATCCGGAGGATCCGGGCCACATCTTCCACGGCAACTCCGGAGAGCGCCGCCTTTTCCTGGTCAACGCTCAGGGTGACTTTTTTCTGATCGTCTTCCCGGTACCAGTCCACATCCACCACGCCGGCGGTTTTTTTGAGAATCTCCTTCACCTTGGCGGCGATACCGGCTCGGGTGGCGTCATCGGGACCGTAGAGTTCTGCCACCAGGGTGGCGAGCACCGGGGGGCCGGGGGGGATTTCCGCGACCTTCACCCGGGCGCCGTAACGGTCTGCGACTCTCTTCACCAGTGGCCTGATCCGCTTGGCCGTATCGTGCGACTGCTCTTTTCGTTCATCCTTGGGGAGCAGGTTCACCTGGATGTCGGCCAGGTTGGGCCCTTTGCGGAGATAATAGTGGCGCACCAGGCCATTGAAGTTGAACGGTGCGCTGGTCCCGATATAGCTCTGGAAGTCGGTGACTTCCGGCACGCTCCGGAGGACATCTCCCATCTCCCGGACCATCCGGGCGGTCTCCTCCAGGGGAGTCCCGTCCGGGGCGTCGATGATCACCTGGAGCTCGTTCTTGTTGTCGAATGGCAGCATTTTCACCGTCACCGCCTTGAAATAGACCAGGGAGCAGGCGGCAAGGAGGAGCAGCAGCACTGCGGTCAGGAAGCCATAGCGGAGCGGTTTCCTGTGGATCAGCGCCCCCATGGCTCTGCGGTAAAAGGCGGTCAACCTGGAATCATCGACCTCAGCGCCGCTGCCGAAGTGGGATTCTCCCTTCATGAACCGATAGGCGAAATAGGGGGTAACCGTGAAGGCAATGAACATGGAGAGGAGCATGGCCATGCTGGCCCCCACGGGGATGGGGCGCATGTACGGTCCCATGAGCCCCCCCACGAACCCCATGGGCAGGATGGAGCAGATGACCGCGAAGGTGGCCAGCACCGTGGGGTTGCCGATCTCATCCACCGCCTTGATCGCCGCATCCAGCGGCTTCATGACGGTGGTGGTGAAGTAGCGGTGGATGTTTTCCACCACGACGATGGCGTCGTCCACCAGGATGCCGATGGAGAAGATCAGCGCAAACAGGGTGATCCGGTTGAGGGTATAGCCAATCAGGTAGAAGAGCAGCATGGTCAGGGCCAGGGTTACCGGGATGGCGATGGCCGCCACGGCCCCGGCCCGCCACCCCATGAAGAGGGCGATGAGAATGGAGACCGACAGGGCCGCCAGGAACATATGGAAGAGGAGCTCGTTGTTTTTCTCCTTGGCCGTCTCGCCATAGTTACGGGTCACCGTCACCTGGATGTCCGACGGGATGACTTTCCCTTTCAGGAACTCCACCTTGTTCAGTAGCTCTTGCGCCACCCGGGTGGCGTTGGCCCCCTTGCGCTTGGCAATGGCGAGGGTGACGGCGGCATACTCCTGCCGGGCGTTGCCGGACAGGTTTTTGGTATGAGCTCCCGGACCCAGCCCCATAAAGACATACTCCTCAGGCTCCTTCACTCCGTCGGTTACCTGGGCCACATCGGCCAGGGCCACCGGACGGCCGCTCCTGACCCCGACCACCACCCGGCCGACGGATTCGGCGCCATCAAGAAACGAGCCGGTGTCAACCAGCGTCTCCCGGTTGTTACCGCTGTAGGCTCCGGAGGGGAGTGAGCTGTTCCCCTTCTGGAGGGCGTTCATTACCGACAGTGGCGAGAGTCCATACCCGGCCAGCCGGGAGCTGTCCAGTTTCACCCGGATCTGCCGGGTCTCTCCCCCCTTGATCTCGGCGTCGGCGACGTTTTCACTCTTCTTCAGTTCGTCACAGACCTCCCGGGCCACCCTCCTGAGCATGGTGTGATCATAGCGGTCGGACCAGAAGGTCAGGGCCAGGATGGGGACATCGTCGATGGACTTGGGAACCACCAGCGGCTCACCGGCTCCGGGGGGGAGAAGGTTCCGGTTGCTCATCACCTTATTGTAGAGCTTGACCAGAGACTTCTCCATATCCTGGCCCACCAGGTAGCGGACCGTGATGATCCCCATGCCGGGACGACTCATGGAGTAGAGGTACTCCACCCCGGGTATTTCCCAGAGCTTCCCTTCGAACGGCTTCACCACCCGCTCCTGCACCTCCTGAGGGGAGGAGCCGGGCAGGGGGAGGTAGATATCCACCATGGGGACGACGATCTGGGGCTCTTCCTCCCGCGGGGTCATCCTGATGGCGAAGAAGCCGAGGAGCAGCGCCGAAATCACGATGAGCGGGGTCAGCTTGGAGTTTATGAAGGAGCGGGCAATTTTGCCGGCGAAGCCGAGTTGTTGCATTCTAAAACCTCTCACCACGGAGACACAGAGACACGGAGAAAACCCCAAATCTTGCTGGAATCACGAAAAGTACGCAGGGGCACGTAAACAACACGATCTCATGACGGCTCTTTTGAGCCTGAATCCTGTCGATCCTGTCCATCCCTGTTACAAGTCTAATCAATCGTAGCCCCATCGCTCACTCTTTCCCCGCCGCGGATGATCACCTTTTCCCCGGCGGAGAGCCCGGAGAGAATCTCCATCTTTTCACCCTGCGTCCTGCCGCTCTTGACCAGCCGCAACCGGGCGATTTTGCTTGCGTCAACCACCCAGACGGCGGTGAGGGCACCCCGCTGGAAAACGGCCTGCGTGGGCGCCAGGATGCCGGAGCCGCCGGCGCCGGTTACGATGACGGCGCGACCGAAGGCGCCGGAGTTGAGCCCGCTACCGGAAAGATTCACCTTGGCGATGAACGTCCGGCTGGCCGGGTCGGTGGCCGGGACAACCTCGGTGACCCTGGCGCTCAGGGAGCCGCCGGTACCGTCGAGGGTTACCCGCAGCGGGGTTCCCGGTTTTACCTTTCCCCCCAGCGACTCGGGAATCGCCAGATTGAGCTGGTAGCTCCCCTGCTCTTCGATGGTCAGCAGCGGTTGGCCGGGGAAGAGTGTGCTCCCCAGGTCGGCGGATTTGACCGTGACCACCCCGGAGATGGGGGCGACGATCTTCGTGTAGTCGGCTATGGCGGCAGCGGAACGCCCGCTCTCCTGGAGCTGCTGCAGCCGGGCCTCGGCCCGGGCCACCCCCTGGGTTGCCAGCTCCTGTTCGGCCTGTTTGACGTCAAATTCCTGCCGGGTCAGGGCCTGCTCTTCATAGAGTCTCCGGTAGCGCTGGAAGGTGGCGTCAGCCAGCTTCTGCCGGCTCCTGGCCTCGCTCACCCCCTGGCGTGCCTCTTCCATGGCGGCCAGAGCCTGTGTTGCTCCGGCAAGGCTCTCCGTGGAGTCGATTCTGGCCAGGAGCTCTCCTTTTGTTACCCGGTCACCTTCACGGACCTTGAACAGGCTGATGGTGCCGGGGATGCGGGCCGAGACCGTTGCGCTGTTTCTCGCCCGGACCGTCCCCACCACCTCCACGGTCTCAGGGATTGCCGCTCCGACGACTGCTGCGACGGTGATCCCCTTCACGGCCGGTTGCTCCTGCCGGGAACCCTCTCGGGGCCCACTGTTGGAGCACCCTCCTGAAAGCAGCGCGGCCAGGGAGAGGCAGCAGAGTGCCGTCATCGTTATCCTCATGGTGCAATCTCCTTGCGTAACATCCCGATGCTGTAGGTAAGCTGAGCCGACGCCAGGAGCAGATCGGCATCGGTATCGATGACTCTGGCCCGTGCCCGGTTAACGGACGTCTGGGCGTCCAGCAGTTCCACGATGGTCGCCAGCGACCCCTCGAACCTCTTCTGCACGAGCCGGAGCCCCTCTTCGGCATCGGCCACGGCACTTCGCGCCACCTCCAGACGTTTGACCGCCTCCTCCCGCAGGAGCCGGCTCTCGGCCACCTGGAAGGCGACCTCTTTCCGATACTGTTCCAGCAGCTCGCTGGCAACCGCCTGCAACGCCCCGGCCTTTTCCCCTTCCCGTGACCGTCGCATCCCGTCGAAGAGTTCCCACCGCAGTGACGCCCCGGCATACCAGGAGCTGTTGTCCGCTCCGAAGGGGACGGAGCGGTCGTTCAGCTGGAACCCTGCCCCGGCCCTTACTGTGGGGTACCAGGCGCTCCGGGCGAGTCCCACCCCGAGTTCAGCCTTCTCGTACTGCCGCTCCACTCCCTTGAGGTCGGCCCGGTTTTCCAGGGCCAACCGGGAGAGCTCTTCCGGTGAACCGGCCACGGTCAACGGCGGGAGCTCTCCGGTGATGTCGAAGCCTTTCCCCGCAGGAGCCCCCATCGCCTTGCCGAGCCGGAGCCGGGCGATCTCCAGGCTGTTTCGGGCACGAATCTCCTGCTCTTCCATCTCGGCCACGAAGGTGCGGGCCCGGAGCTCGTCGGACCTGAGTCCCGTCCCGGCCCCCACCCGAACCCCGGCCAGTCGCAAATGCTCCCGGGCGCTGGTGAGCCCCTTTTCGGCAACGACGAGCTGGGCCTTGCTCTTCTGGACGGTGACATATGCAGAGACCACCTCAAAGGTCACCTGTTCTCGCCGCAGTTGCTGGGAGCTTTCCCGCTCCTCCCGCTCCTTGGCGGCGATGTCGACAGTGATCCCCACCGAGCGGTCATACACTGTCTGCTCCAATGCGATGGTGCTGCGGAAATCGGTCTCGGTGCCGGGGTTGTTAAGGTTCGTGACGATGAAGTCGTTGGCAGTGAACCGCCCCTGGTCCAGCTTCATCATGAAGGTGCGGGTGGGGGAGTTGGAGGCGGCAAAACTCTCTTCAAGGGTCAGCCGGGGTAGATAACGGCTTTTGGCGGCATCCTGGCCGGCAGTGGCCGCCTGCAGGGCGAACTGTTCCGCCTTGAGGAGATTGTTGTTCCGGAGCGCCTGCCGCACCGCGTCAGAGAGCGTCACGCCTTGCTCGGCGAAAGCCGGGGAGCCGATGAGAGCAACAACAAGAATAAATAACCAGTTATATTTCAAAGACAAAATCCTCCTTCCGTACAAACATTATATTTATATTTTCATATATATTTCTGAGAGATATGTCAAGAAATATTACCTTGTGGTGAAATTGGTTGCGGGTACCGAAGAAGTACATCATCCCTTTTGGCTGTTAGCGTGGGCTTAATTACGTGTTTATTGTCGATGTATGGATGCCGCGAAATAACCACATTATACCGTGAAATAGCGGCGTTCAATTTAGATATGTGGATAGTTATATGGATAAAATTTAGTATATCCGGATACTTGTCTATTTTGGCGCGAATGTTGAATTGACCGTGACAGCGTAATGAAGCATGACGGCGTAGCAGTACAACCCGTTTTCGGATTCCAGCCCACGAGAGGGGCACACCCCACACCACGAAAGGAGAGCAGCGCATGAGAATTACCAAGAAGGTGATCGCAGCTTTTATTCTGGCTGCAATGTTGCCTGTTTCGGCTTTTGCCGCCGATGCAGAGCTGCAAAAGAAGATCGACGACCTGTCTCAACAGCTGGAGAGCCTGCGGCAGCAGGTGCAGAAGAGCGATGAGAAGGCCAAGCTGACCGAGGAGAAGGTGGAGAAGACCGAGGCGCTGGCCAAGCAGACCGATGAGAAGTCCATCGGCAAGTGGCTTACCATCAGCGGCGACTACCGGTTTCGAGTCGATTCGCTCACCGGCAACGTAAATTCGTATTACAACATCATGGATCCGACCTTTGCGAACTGGATGCTCGGTCAGATGAATGGCGCTCCTCCGGCGCCTCCTCCTGCCAGTGGGAGCGCCGCCGGATTCCGAGCGCACAACGACACCCTCTACACCAACCGTTTCGGCCTGAATCTCAAGGCCAAGGCGACCGAGAACGTCACCGTTAAAGCCCGACTCCTCATGTATAAGGTCTCCGGCGCCCAGAATGACAGCTCTGTCATCGGTCCTTATTTCGCGGATCGTTCCGGCATCTTCGATGGGACTCTCGGCCACGTCCCGTCGGATGGACAGCTGACTGTGGATCAGGCTTACGCCACCTGGAGCAACATCGCCGAGCAACCGGTCTGGTTCTCCGTAGGTCGTCGCCCCTCTGCAGGCGGCTCTCCGTCTAACCTGAGAAACAACACCGAGAAGAACGGCACCGCGGGCACACCGGCGCTCCTCGTGGATTACGCCTTTGACGGAATGACCCTCGGCTATGCCCCCGACATCGAGACCCTCGGCAGCCCGTTCATCAAGCTCTGTTACGGTCGCGGGTTCGAAAGCGGTTACTCCGGCTCAACTCCTGCAAGCAACAGCCTTGGTGATACCGACATGCTGGGCGTTCAGATCGTAGGCTATAACACCGACGCCGTAACCGCTACCTTTCAATGGAACCATGCATTCAACATCTTCAACTCTCCGGCATTCGTCACCGGCCCCTACCTCACACAGTTCGGCGGTGCGTTCAGCTCTCCGTCCGTCAATCTCGGTGATATCGATTGGTATGGTATTGATATTGTAGGAAAAGTCGACAAACTCGGGTTCGGCAACATGAACTGGTTCTTTGATGCGGCATTGAGCGTTGCCCAGCCCAATGGCAACTATGTCGACCCTTTCAATATGACGGGAGCTCCGCCTAACCGTCCGGTAATGGGCCTCATGAACTCGGGAACGACCACAACGTATGGCCAGACCAAGCAGGATAAGACCGGCTGGTCCATCTTCCTTGGCGGGCGTTACGACATCGAGTCAACCGGGACCAAGCTCGGCTTCGAATACAACCATGGATCCGATGATTGGATCACCTTCGCACCGGCCGCCGATGACATCTGGACCGCCAAACTTGGGACCCGTGGTGACGTCATCGAGACCTATGTTATTCAGGAACTCCCGTTGAAGCCCATTTCCTCAATCCTGAGCAAGGTTTTCTTCAAGCTCGGCTACCAGTATTACTGGTTCAACGCCACCGGCAGCAACAACTGGGTCGGAAGCTCCACAAATCTCAGCAACCTCAACAGCCCCATGAATGCCCAGATGGTGGCGCCGGTCAAGACCGCCCAGGACATCTACGGCACCTTCGAAGTTCATTTCTAATTATCATTGAAATGGCGGGGGGCTTCAGGCCCCCCGCACCCTCGTCCGGAGCATGTCCCATGAGATTACCACTAGCTGTCATCACCCTGTCGATTCTGCTCTGCCTGATACTAGCCGGCTACGCCTCTGCCGTGGAAGAGGTCAAGCTCTTCGGGGTGATCCAGAAAATCGTCACTACAACCGATGGGACAGAGGCCGCAGTCACCATGAAGGAGAGCACAACCGGCACGGTGGTTGTCATTACCGTCATCGATACCCTGACTCTGGACAAGTTCCGGGACAAACGGATAGTGGAGGGGGATGATATTCGCTGCAAGTACGAAGTCATCGGCACCAGGAAAATCAGTCGGCTTTTCAAAAAGACGGTCGGCTGCTGATCGTTCTCTTCAGCATTAATGGGTATACGTTTGCCCATAACCGCATTTTAAACTGTATTTTTTTGGCGATTATATCGTAATATAGAAATACATATATAACTCCATCCGGGAGGCTGAGACGTGAAACTATCAAGAAGGACATTCCTCAAGAGTTCGGGGGTCGCCACCGCAGGTCTGGCGGTCGCCACGGCTGTCCCGGAGAAGTTTCTCCTCTGGGCGGAAGAGGCCGGTCTCATCAAGGCGACCTATGTGCCGACGTTCTGCGAGATCTGTTTCTGGAAGTGCGGTGCCATCGCCAAGGTACTGAACGGTCGTGTGGTCAAACTGGACGGCAACCCCGTCCACGGTAACAGCCGGGGGAAACTCTGTGCCCGGGGGAACGGCGGCATCGGCCTCCTCTACGACAAGGACCGTTTGAAGAGCCCGCTCATCAACGTGGGAAAACGGGGGGAAGGGAAGTACCGGAAGGCGTCCTGGGACGAGGCTCTCGGTCTCGTAGCCGAGAAGATGAAAGGGATCAAGCAGCAGCACGGGCCGGAAGCCATGGCGCTCTTTACTCACGGCGCCCCAACCGATCACTTTCTGCCGCTCCTCTCCGCCTATGGGACCCAAAATGTGGGGATGCCCTCCTTTGCCCAGTGCCGTGGTCCGCGGGACGTGGGGTATGAGCTGACCTTCGGCGAAGGGCCCGGCTCTCCCGAGCGGGTGGATATGATTAACAGCAAGGTCATCGTGCTCATCGGCTCCCATCTGGGTGAGAACATGCACAACTCCCAGGTCCAGGACTTTACCGAGGGGCTGGGACGGGGGGCAAAACTCATCGTCGTGGACCCGCGCTTCTCCATTGCCGCGGGGAAGGCCCAGCAGTGGCTCCCCATCAGGCCGGCGTCGGACCTGGCGCTCCTCCTCGCCTGGATCAACATCATCATCACCGAAGGGATGTACGACCGACCGTATCTGGACCAGTTTGCCGAAGGGTTCAGTGACCTGGCCCAGGCGGTGAGCCACTGCACCCCCCAGTGGGCAGAGCAGGAGACCGACATCCCGGCGGCACAGATCATGGAGACGGCGCGGATGATGGGGCAGAATGCCCCGGCCGTGACCATCCATCCCGGACGGCACGCCACCTGGTATGGCGACGATGTTCAGCGCTCCCGGGCACTGGCTATCCTCACCGCCCTGCTCGGCTCCTGGGGGAGGTCCGGCGGCCTGTTCATGGCGACCAAGGGGTCGCTCACCAAGGGAGAGAGCAAACCGTTTCCCGAACCGGGGAAGGAGCCGCTCAACACGGGGGGGTATCCCTTTGCCGGCGCCGAAGGGGTGACCCAGGCGATCCGCGAGGCAACCATCAGCGGTGCCCCTTATCCCATCAAGGGGTGGTTCGTCTCCGGGACCAACCTGCTGAAGGCGCTTCCGGACCAGAAGAGGACCCTGGAGGCGATCAACAAGCTCGATCTGCTGGTGGTGGTGGATGTGATGCCCATGGATACCGCCATGATGGCCGATGTCATCCTCCCCGAATGCAGCTATTTGGAGCGATACGACGCACTGGCCATCGGCAAGGGGAAATCGCTGTCGGTCTCCCTGCGGCAGCCGGTGATCAAGCCGCTCTACGAGTCCCAGCCGGGATGGTGGATCGCCAAGGAGCTGGCCAATCGGCTCGATCTGGCCGACTATTTCCCCTGGACGACCTACGAGGAGAAGATCAAGGCCCAGTGCGTCACGGCGGGGATCTCCTATGACGACCTGAAGAAACTGGGGAGTCTGACCATCCCGGATACCGCCGCTCCGTACATCACCCCGGAGAATCAGCCCGTCTTCAAGACGGCATCGGGCAAGATCGAGCTGTCCAGCAAGGAGCTGAAGGAGAAGGGGTTCGATCCGGTGCCGGTGTATGTCCGTCACCCTCAGCCTCCGGAAGGGTTCTTCCGGTTGACCTACGGCCGGAGTGCGGTACATACGTTCAGCCGGACCACCAACAACCCGGCCCTCAATGAGCTGTACAAGGAGAACGAGGTCTGGATCAACGCGAAGAAGGCCCAAGCCCTGGGGCTGAAAAACGGAGAGTATGTGCTGCTGATCAATCAGGACGGCGCCAAGAGCAACCGGATCAGGGTGAAGGCGACCCAGAGGATTCGGGAGGATATGGTCTACATGGTTCACGGTTGGGGTTCGACCCCCAAGGAGCTCTCCCGCTCTTCTCTCAAGGGGGCCGATGACCAGGGGCTGGTCACCCGCTACGCCGTGGACCCCATCGCCGGCAGTACCGGGATGCGGGTAAACTTTGTCAAGCTGCAGAAGGAGGCCTGAACATGCCTAAATACGCCATGGTCATAGACCAGCGCCGCTGCGTCGCCTGCATGGCCTGCGTGGTCGCCTGCAAGAATGAGAACGATGTGCCGCCGGAGCAGTACCGGACCCGGGTCCTGGAGATGGTGGAGGGGGAGTTCCCCCAGCTCCGGATGGAGCTCCGTTCGGAGCTCTGCAACCACTGCGACAATCCCCCCTGTGTCTACAACTGCCCCACCGGCGCCTCGTACAAGCGCAAAGAGGACGGTATCGTCCTGCTCCGGAAAAACCGCTGCGTGGGGTGTAAGGCGTGCGTGGCCGCCTGCCCCTACGATGCCCGCTACATCAATCATGAAAAGGGATTCGCGGACAAGTGCACCTTCTGCGAACACCGGCTGAAAGAGGGGAAGGAGCCGGCCTGCGTCGCCACCTGCATCGGCAAGTCGCGAATCTTCGGCGACATGGACGACCCCAAGAGTCCGGTCAGGATCGCCCTGCAGAACTCCGACGCTACCGTACTCCTGGAAGGGGCCGGCACCAGACCGCGGGTATACTACATCAAGAAATTCAGCAAACCTGAATAGGAGCCGCTCATGGAACTTACCGTTACCGGCGTCAATGCGCTTACGTCTCCCCATCTCCATATCTGGGACTGGCGGGTCTCGCTCTACCTCTTCCTTGGCGGACTCTCCGCCGGGCTGGCGGTCATGACCACGATTCTGCACCTGCGAAAGGGGGGTGCTCTGGTCAAGGGGGAGCCGGCAGGCTATATCGCACCGCTCCTGGTTCCCGTCATCCTCGGCATCGGCATGTTCTTCATCTTCCTGGACCTGGATAGGAAGTTGAATGTCTACTGGTTCTATCTGACGATACAGCCGCTCTCCCCCATGTCCTGGGGTTCCTGGGGACTTCTGGTCTTCTTCCCGGTGAGCGGCCTGTTCGCCCTGGCTTCTCTCCCTGATGACAAACTCTCCTGGCTCATGGTGGAGCCTCTCAAGAATCTCGCGGTAGCAACCAGGGTATATCTGTTTCCTCTGGCGATCATCAATTTCGCCATGGGAATCTTCATCGGTATCTACACCGGGGTACTCCTCAGCTCCTTTGTGGCTCGTCCGCTTTGGAACTCGGCAATACTGCCTGTGCTCTTTCTCACATCGGCCCTGTCGGTAGGGGCTGCCCTCATGATCATGATCGCCCGGACCAACAAGGTGAGACTCTGGTTCACCAAGATGGATATCTGGATGATACTGGCGGAGATGGTCATCCTGCCGCTCTTTTTCTATGGCCAGTTCACCTCGTCGGGGGCCCATCGGCAATCGATCATGCCGTTCTTCTCACTTTCCCATGAGTACTCTTTCTACGGGTTCTCTATGCTCGTACTCTTCGTCATCCTTCCCATCGCCCTCGTGATGAAGATGCTGGAAATAAAGGAGGACCACGAAGGGGAGCTGACCTCTCAGGCCCTGGCCAAGATGAGGCTAAGCGCCTGCCTCGTCCTCCTCGGCGGTCTCATCATCAGGCTGACCTTTGTCTATGCCGGCCAGTTGAGTAAGTTCACGTAGGAACAGTGAAACGTAAATGGTGAGCGGTGATGCTTCTCACCTGAACCTTGAACCATGAACCGGTTTTCACCCCGCCGTTCGCGGCGAAATCACACAAGGAGAAACATCATGAAAAAAATCCTGTCCGTCCTCGTCGCAGCCCTCGTCGCAGTCAGCTTCACCTCCGTTGTCATGGCTGCTGATGCTGTAAAACCTGCAACGGACGCAGCCCCGGTCGCCGATGCCACCAAGCCGGCTGAGAAGAAAGAAGTTAAAAAAGAGAAAAAGGATGCAAAAAAAGAGGTAAAGAAGGACGGAGAGGCCAAGGCCGAAGCGAAACCTGAGAAGAAAAAGAAGAAGGAAGTCGCCGGCTGCTGATTCAACCAGTATTTGCCACAACTCATGAAGTATGCCTTACTGGTACCCTCCGTACTCTTCTCTATGACCGGTGCAGTCGACCCTCTGATCCCGTTGCACCTAATCAGGTGTAGCCTCCATGGCCCCCGGATCCGTCCGGGGGCACTTTTTTTGCATCAGGGCCGACGGGAATTTGATTGCATCCCTCAACACAGTTCTATAGATTTCAGTTAATGATCCGAACAGCCCTTTCCATCCTTCACCTGCAACGCACTGTTGCCGCAGCCTGCCTGGCATGCCTGCTTCTGGTGTCCTGTGGCTGCCGGGCGCAGCAGACCGATTCGGCGGGGTGCCGAGGGTGTCACGGAGAAATCGAAGTGGTCTCGGCCAACCATACTTCCTGCATCTCCTGCCACGGTGGTAATGGTGTCACCGGAGATAAACAGAAAGCCCACGCTCTCATGTACGGCCCCGGAAATCCCTCCGCCTGGCAGAGCTGGGACAGATCCTGCGGTCCCTGCCACCCTTACCAGCTTGGGCGGGTAAAATCGACCCTCATGTACACTGCAGCCGGGATGATCCGGAACATTCAGCTTACCTGGGAGGGGGAGGACGGCAAGAGCTACTCCTCCCGAGGAGTGAAGGGGTTCGACCCAACTGGAAAGCCGCTGGAACTCAAGCCGGTGGCGGAGCTGGACAACCTGTCAGGAGAGCTTTATCGGAAATTCTGCTCCCGCTGTCACGTGGGGAGCGCCATCGGTGATGTCGCTGCCGCAGGTCATGCTTCCGGTTGCGCCGCCTGTCACTTCCCCTACAACGAGAACAGCAGTTATGAAGGGGGCGACCTGACGGTGCGAGGGCGGGCGCCACACTCAACAAGCCATACCCTGGAACCGCTTCCCGGCATCACAGTCTGCAGCCGTTGCCATAACAGGAGTGGTAGGATCGCTCTCTCCTACCAGGGACTCTCCGACGGCAACTCCTCCCTGGTCCCGACGAAGCACGGCCTGCCCGGTCCGGTGCTGCTGAGTGGCGGGCGAAACGCCGTGCATATCGCCCCGGATATCCACTTTGCCCGGGGGATGGAGTGCATCGACTGCCATACTTCCAGGGACGTCATGGGGGACGGATACGCCTATGCCAATATGTATCTCCAGACCGAGATCCGCTGCGAGGACTGTCACGGCGGGACAGAGCCTCCCCGATGGCGGGAGATTACCCGGGAAAACGACGAGGCGGTGCGGGAGTCCAAGAACTACCGGCTCCCCATGAGACCGGGAATGAAGTCGCTCCTCACCGGCAAAGGGCGCAGCTACTCCAACGCCTTCGTGCAGGGGGGGAAGGTCTACGTGCTGGGGAAGAGGAGCGGCAGGCTCCACCTGGCCAAGGTGATCACCGGCACTCCGGCCCACACCATCGTGGGGCATGGCCGGCTAGAGTGCTATGCCTGCCACTCCCGTACGGTGGTGCAGTGTTTCGGCTGTCATACCCTTTACGACAAGAGTCAGCCCGGGATGGACTACATTACCGGAAAGGAGAGCCCCGGTCTCTTCAGCGAAACCGAGGATTACCGGATGCTCTATCCCTTTCCCCTGGCCCTCAATCAGCGGGGAAAAATTTCGCCGGTGACCCCCGGCTGCCAGACCTTCGTCTCGGTGAAGGAGGCTGACGGCACTCTCACGAAAGATGAATATATCAGCCGTTTCAAGGGGAAATCCCAGCTCCGGTTCGCCCCTTTCTACTCCCACAACAGCGGAACCAGGGCGGTGGGTTGCTCTGAGTGTCACGCCAACCCGGCTTTTCTCGGTTTCGGCCAGCACGTTGCGGCGGGAGGTGACATAACCGGCACCCTCATCTGCGACCGCTCCGAGGAGAAACCGCTGGACGGCTTCGTCACCATGATCAACGGCACGGTCCGGGCCTATTCCGCCATTACCCGGGAGCACTCCCGACCCTTGAACGGAGCGGAGGTGAAGCGGGCCCTGGCGGTGAACAGCTGTCTCGTCTGCCACCCGACGGCAGGAGACCCCATCTACCGGAAAGGAGTCGATCATCGTGTGCTTCAGGATTCTCTGCACCGTCGTCTGCTTTCTGATCAGTAGCGGGGCGGCTGCCTTGGCAGCCGAGAGCTGCACCTTCTGCCACCGGATCGAGCGGAGCGGTATTCACCGGGAACTCCCCTGTCTCTCCTGCCACCTGGACGAGAGCCGGACCCTGGCCGATCCAGCCTCGGCCACCCACGGAGCCAGCGGCTGTGTCCCCTGCCACCGGGGATATGGCCGGCTCTTCGGTCAGGCCATGGCGACCCGGGCGCCGGAACGCAGCTTTGCGGCCCGGAGTTGGGGAACCACTGATCCCCGCTTCTTCGTGAAAACCTGCGACGGCTGCCACCTGAAGGGGTGCACCGATTGTCACGGCAAGAGCGGCCACGCCTTGAGAAAGCCGACGGATCGTGACTGTCTCATCTGCCATCGGGGTTATTTCGTGGGGACCGACTATCTGGGGCTGGCGCCCCGTGAAGAGAACCTGCGATATCAACGAGGCCCGGCCCCCTACGGTGAGCCGATGCTCAAGATGCTCCCCGATGTCCACGCCGAGCGCGGCATGGGGTGCTCTGCCTGCCACTCCATGAAGAGCCTCGCGGCCGGGGAGAAGTCGTCCCGATCATGTCGCGACTGCCACCTCCCCGACCCGAAGATTATCGAGCACGGGATAGCTTCCCACCTGGAAAAGCTGGAATGCGCTTCCTGCCATGCTGCCTGGTCCCCCCAGGAGTACGGAACGTGGTTCCTCCGGCTGGTGGACAGCCCGTCCCGGGAAGAGTATGATCTCCGGACCGGTGACCGGGAGTGGGTGAAGAGCGTCTACCTGAAGAAGCAGGATCTCCCGCCGCTAGGGCTCAACCGGGCGGGGAGAGTCTCCCCCATTCGCCCCGAATTTATCGCCTATCTCACCGATATCCGCCACGACCGCCCCGTTGGGCAGGAGAACCGGCTCCTGGCGGCAGAGTGGAAGGCGTATGCCCCGCACACCATCCGGCGGGGGACCCCCTTCTGCGACGCCTGCCACGACGACCCGCGCCGGTTCCTGCTGGAGCGGGCCGAGGATCGGATCTTCCAACTCCGGGAGGAGGGGATGGGGCTCAACTCCTTCTGGGACCGGAGCGGCCAGAACGTGAGGAACGGCGCATTCCTCCCGCCACAGCGGTACCGGGCCATGACGGTCCGCTCCCCCGCCTACAAGAAGGGGTATGTAAAGAAATGGCACCAGTTCGTCAATCGCGTCGACGCTTCCTCGGCGCCCTGATCGTTGCCGGGGGTGCACTCCTGGGGGTGGGGCGCTTTCTCATGCCGCGGATCAAGGGGCGGCAACTGCTCCTCACGGTGCCGCTGGGGGACCTCCCCCACGGGGGGGCCCTCGTCTACCGGGAGTCCCGGGTGGCGGTCATTCGCGAAGGGGACGACCTCTACGCCTTGAGTCTGGTCTGCACCCATCTGGGGTGCACCGTCACCGTCACCCCCACCGAGCTCGTCTGTCCCTGCCACGGCAGCGTCTACGACCGGCAGGGGGAGCTCCTTACGGGACCGGCGACCCGGCCGCTCCACCGGTACCGGGTCGAGCGTCAGGGGGAGCTGCTGGTGGTGATCGCATGAGTGGCAACAGAGAGCTGGCTGCCGATTTCCTCAGGCATCTCTTCCCGAGGGTACTACTGCGGAGGAACCTCCGGTTCACCTACACCTTCTGCCTGGGGGGACTCGCCTTCACGGCGTTCCTGCTGCTCATGGTCACCGGGCTCCTCCTCGTCTTCTACTACCAGCCGACTCCGGAGCGGGCCTTCCCCTCCATCCTCTTCCTGGAGTCGTCGGTCTGGGGAGGGCGGTTCATCCGGAGCCTCCACCGGCTCTCCTCCCATGCACTGCTGTTGCTGATCTTTCTCCACACCCTCCGGGTGCTCCTCACCGGCGCCTACCGGAAGCCGCGGGAGCTCAACTGGATCGTCGGCTGCCTCCTCCTGGGAGTGGCCGTCTCCGCCGGTTATACCGGGTACCTCCTCCCCATGGACCAGCTCTCTCTCTGGGCCACCCAGACCGGCATGGAGCTTTTGACCGCAGCGCCGCTGGGAGGAGTTGTCCGGACAATCCTCGTCCCCGACGGGGTGGGGCTCCCACTGTCGCTGCTTCGCTTCTACGCCCTTCATGTGGTGCTCTTTCCCATGGCGCTGCTGCTCCTGTCATTCCTCCACTTTTACCGGATCAGGAAGAACAAGGGGGTGTTACCCTACTTATGAAAGGCTACGTCAAGAGTTCTCCCTACTTCTTCCGGCTCATCGGGTATGCCATGGTGCTGACGATTGCGGGGCTGCTCCTCCTCTCACACCTCTTCCCCGCGCCGCTCCAGGAGCCCGCCGATCTCGGGGTGGTACCTAATCCGGTAAAGTCAGCCTGGTTTCTCCTCTGGATCCAGGAGCTCGTCAGCCACAGCGTGCTCCTCATCTATCCGGTAATGGCCTGCGCCCTCTTCATGCTGCTCCTCCCCTGGTTACCGCTGAGCCCTGTGGCCCACCGGGCGACCTGGTTTCCCCGGGAGCAGCGGATCGTCAACGTGGTCACCATCGCTCTCTTCCTCGCCATCGTCATCCTGACCGTGGTCGCCTCCAACTTCCGGGGTGTAAATTGGTCGCTCGTCTCGCCCTTCTGATCCTGCTGCCGACTCTGCTGCTGGCCCTGTTTCTGCCTGGATCTCTCCTGGCCGGTGCCCGTGGCTGCTGTGGCTGCCATCCTCTCCATTATACCGATCTGGGGAGCTGTGTCTCCTGTCACCGGGGTGATGACCGTACCGACCGGAAGCGGATAGCCCACAATCAGCTCATCTCTGCGCGCTACGCAGGGTTCACTCTGCCGGGGAGCGACCGGGTGGCCCGGGGGAAGAGGCTCCAGGAGCGGTTCGGCTGCCGGCGCTGCCACACCGCAGGGAGGGAGGGGACGGCTCTTGCCGCCTCACTGGATCGTTTAGGGGAGAAGGCTCCCGAGGAGCTGGCAGCAGCCATCGCCCGGCCTGCCTCAGGGATGCCTGACTTCCGTTTTGCCGCTGCTGAGCAGGACGAGCTGGTGAAATATCTTCTCCGGCTGGGACGCGAGGGGGCTGGTGTGAAGAAGGAGCTACCGGTTGTCATTCATTTTTCCGGGAAGGGGAAGGGAGGGGAGCATCCTTTTGTGAAACGCTGCGGGGGGTGTCACCGGGCGTTTACCGAAAAACTCGGTAGTGTCGGCAGGGGTGGGACCGGGCCGAACCTGTCGGCCCTCTTCACTCCATACTACCCCGGTCGGTACCGTGAGGGGGAGCCGTGGAGTGAGCAGCGATTGCGGGAATGGATAAATAATCCACGAACGTCGCGCCAGTCGGCAGTCATGCCGCCTGTTGTTCTGGGAAATGATGAGCGGGAAATGATCATCGAACTTCTGACTGTCAGCCGGCAGGGTTGTGGTTCCGGGTACCGATAGAAGAGCCTCTTCTTCACTGGAGGAGGGTCACGATAGAGCCTTGATACCATCACTAGCAGCCTGTCGGACTTGGTAAAAAAACCGAGCCCGGTTTTTGGTCGATATTTTTTGAAATATTGAGAATTGTCCGGCCCTAGCAGCCTGTCGGACTTGCCGAGTGGGCCAGGTGGTAGCCCGGCCAGACGACAATTGTTAACTATTTGAAAATGTTGAGTTTTATGTTTCTTTTCTCTGGTATTTTTTGCATTTTTACGGTATAATCCCCAACAATAT
>CAIOGM010000124.1 GCA_903857795.1 uncultured Geobacter sp. | reverse complement strand
GCGATAGGTGTAGTAGGGGGAGCCGCCGATGAAGGCGCCGTAAGCGTAGCTGATCCGGCAGTGGTCCAGCGTCGCCGAGCCACCGTCCAGGACGTTGATCCCCCACCACCACCCGGCTGCGGGGAGCGTGGCGCCGGCGTCTCCGTTGGTGTCGCCGCCGGCGCTGTCGTCACGATAGTCGGTAAAGGTGATCGTGGCTCCGGCAGTTGCCACTGCGTTGAGGATTCCGTTAACGTCCAGATAGGTATGCTCGGCAAATTTCACCACGACGCCTGGCGCTATGGAGAGGGTGACGCCGGAATTGACGGTAATCGGGCCAGTTACCAGGTAGGGACTGTTGGCCGCACCCCATGTCGTATTGCTGCTGATTGCCCCGTTTACTTCAGTGGTGGCGTCTGCGGGAGACGGCGTGAAGAGAAGCATGCACATTGTGGCCATCAAACAGATTGAACCCACCGTCGTCATCGGACACCTCCGCTACTTTTCAGCTTTTGTCTCGTCAGGCTATCCGCTGCATACCATCCCGTAGACCAACTCCAGCGCCTCGGCGATTCTGGACGGATCACTCCCTCCGGCCTGGGCCAGCTCCGGCCTGCCGCCGCCGCTGCCGCCGATGACCGGGGCGATGCGCTTGATGATGTCGCCGGCCTTGTAGCGGCTGGTGAGCTCTTTGCTCACCACCACCAGGAGGGCGGCCTTGCCGTCGATCTCGCTCCCCAGGGCCAGGATGCCGGAGCCGAGCCGCTCCTTGAGGGTGTCGGAGAGCTCTCGGAGCGCCTTGGGGTCGGCCGCATCGACCTTCACCGCCAGCACCTTCACCCCGTTCACCACCTGTACTCCGGAGAGGAGGTCCACCGAGGCTGCGGCGTTGAGCCGGGCCTGCAGGGTCTCGATCTCCCGCTGCAGCTCCTTCTGCCGGGAGAGGAGTCGCTCCACCTTCTCCACCGGATTCCCCCCTTCCGCCTTGACCAGGGTTGCTATCTTCTTCTGCTCATCCTCCAGGTTCCGGACAAAGGCCAAAGCGCCGGTGCCGCTCTGGGCCTCGATCCGCCGCACCCCGGCGGCGATGCCGGTCTCGGCGATGATCTTGAAGAGGCCGATGTCGCCGCTGGCGCGGACATGAGTGCCGCCGCAGAGTTCGGAGCTGACCCCCCCCACCCGGACCACCCGGACCCGGTCGCCGTACTTTTCACCGAAGAGGGCGGTGGCCCCGCTCTCCATCGCCTCCTGGGCCGCCATCTCCTGTGAGTGAACGTCATCGTTTTGCATGATGCAGGCATTGACCATGTCTTCCACCCGCCGGATCTCTTCGGCAGTCATGGCCAGGAAGTGGGTGAAGTCGAAGCGGAGCCGTTCGGGCGCAACCAGAGATCCCGCCTGCTTCACATGGTCACCCAGTACCTCCCGCAGGGCCGCCTGGAGGAGGTGGGTGGCGGTGTGATTGCGCGCCGTGGCGTTGCGCTCTCCCACGGCCACTTTCAGGTCGGCCGCCTCGCCCAGGCTCACCGTCCCCTCCATCACCGTGGCCCGGTGGATGGTGAGGTCGGCGAAGGGGCGCAGCGTCGTGGTCACCGTCAGGTGGGCCGTGCCGGTGGAGATGGTCCCGCTGTCGCCGGCCTGGCCGCCTGACTCGCCGTAGAAGGGGGTGCTCTCGGTGATCAGCTCCACACTCTCCCCGGCGGTGGCGGAAGTCACCTCCACGCCGTTTTTCAGGATGATGCTGACGGGGGAGTAGGCGCTCTGCTCTTCATAACCGACGAAGCGGCTTCTGATCCCGCGGTTGTGGAGCGCCTTGTGGATGGCGGCGACCCCCTCCTCACCGGATCCCTTCCAGTGCTCCCTCGCCTGCTCCCGCTGACGCGCCATGCAGCTCTCGAATCCGGCCTCGTCGATGGTGAATCCTTCGCTGGCGACGATGTCAGCGGTCAGATCCGTGGGGAAGCCGAAGGTGTCGTAGAGCTTGAAGAGGGTCTCGCCGGGGATGACGCTCTTCCCCCCGTTCCGGAGGCCGGCCACCTCGTCGTTGAGAATCCGAAGACCGTTGTCCAGGGTCTCCATGAACCTCTCCTCCTCGGCCAGAACCACCTTCTTGATGTAGGACTCCCGCTGGATCAACTCCGGGTAGGCGTCGGCCATCATCTCGTTCACCGCATCCACCGCCCGGTGGAGCATCGGCTCGGCGAAGCCGAGCATCTTGGCGTGGCGGGCGGCCCGCCGCATGATCCGGCGGAGCACGTAGCCGCGCCCCTCGTTGCTGGGGAGCGCCCCGTCGCAGATGAGGAAGGTGGCGGCGCGGGCGTGGTCGGCGATGACCCTCATGGAGACGTCATCCTTGACGTTGGCCCCGTACCTCTTTCCCGAGAGCTTTTCGATATGCCGGATGATCCCCTGGAAGAGGTCAGTGTCGTAGTTGGTCTGTTTCCCCTGCATGACCGTGGAGATCCGTTCCAGCCCCATCCCCGTGTCCACTGCCGGCTTGGGGAGCGGGGTCAGGGTGCCGTCACTGGAGCGGTCGAACTGCATGAAGACGTTGTTCCAGATCTCCATGTAGCGGTCGCAGTCGCACCCCACGGCGCACTCCGCCGAACCGCACCCCACTTCCGGGCCGTTGTCCCAGAAGATCTCGGTGCAGGGGCCGCAGGGGCCGGTGTCTCCCATGGACCAGAAGTTGTCCTTCTCGCCGAAGCGGTAGATTCGCTCAGCCGGAACCCCTTCCTGGTTCTGCCAGATGAGGGCGGCCTCTTCGTCGTCGGTGAAGACGGTGACGTAGAGGCGGCTCTTGTCCAGCCCCAACTCTCTGGTGAGGAACTCCCAGGCAAAGGCGATGGCCTCCTTCTTGAAATAGTCGCCAAAGGAGAAGTTCCCCAGCATCTCGAAAAAGGTGTGGTGCCGGGCGGTCCGCCCCACGTTTTCCAGGTCGTTGTGCTTCCCCCCGGCCCGGACGCACTTCTGGGAGGAGGTGGCCCGGTAGAACCCCCGGTCCTCCAGCCCCAGGAAGCAGTCCTTGAACTGGTTCATCCCGGCGTTGGTGAAGAGGAGCGTCGGGTCGTTGTGGGGGATGAGGGAGGAGCTGGCGACCACGGTGTGGCCCCGGTCGGCGAAATAGGTCAGAAAGCGGGCGCGGATCTCTTTTCCGGTCATGGTAACCTCTATGTTAATCAGTGAAATCTGTGGATGGGTTCCTCATGGCGTCGAATACTGCGGAGCGGGTGAAGCCTCGCCGGAGGAGAAAGTTCATCACCCGGGCTTTTTCCCGGTGGTCGGCAACGGTTGCGTTAAAGTTCGGAAACTTTCGGGAGAGGAGCTCCCGGAGCAGTTCCCGCTGGTCAACCTCTCCGGAGAGTCGCGTCAGGGTCTCGTCGGCGATCTCCCGTGGTATCCCCCGCCGTGACAGATCAATGGCCAGTTTCATCCCGTAACCTCGTCCCGACGAGAGGGCCGCGGTCACCAGGGCTTCCGCCAGGCGCCGGTCATCCAGGTAGCGGAGCTCCATCAGCCGGGCGATGACCGTATCGATCTCCTCTTGGGGAAACTCCCTGGCCGAGAGCCGCGACCGCAACTCCGCCTCGCTCCGGTCGCGGCGGGAGAGGATATCCAGGGCGACGGTAAGTCCCCGTTTCTCCGTTCCCCTCAAAACTTGTCGACGGGGACCGGTTCCGGTTCCTCTTCGTCGCCGGAAAACTTGTCCCAGGTGGAGTCCGAGGTGGAGGAGATGCCCGAGACCTTCAGGGCGAAATCGTCGGGATTGGTGGACTGGCGGAGGGCCTCATCGTAGGTGATGAGCTGTTTGGTATAGAGCTGCATGAGCGACTGATCGAAGGTCTGCATCCCGTAGGAGATGAACCCCTGGGCAATGGCGTCATGGATCTGCTTGGTCTTCTCCTTGTCATCGATGCACTCGCGGATCCGGTTGGTGGCAATCATCACCTCCACCGCGGGGACACGTCCCCTGCCGTCGGCCCTGGGGACGAGTCGCTGGGAGACGACCCCCTTGATGACGGCGGAGAGCTGGAGCCGGATCTGGCGCTGTTGGAACGGCGGGAAGACCCCGATGATCCGGTTGACAGTCTCGGTGGCGTCCAGGGTGTGAAGGGTGGAGAGGACCAGATGTCCGGTCTCGGCGGCGGTGAGGGCGGTCTCGATGGTTTCGTGATCCCGCATCTCGCCGACCAGGATGACATCCGGATCCTGGCGGAGCGCCCCCTTGAGGGCGTTGGCGAAGGAGAGGGTGTCGAAGCCGATCTCCCGCTGGCTCAAGATGCTCTTCTTGTCCTTATGGAGGTACTCCACCGGATCTTCCACGGTGATGATGTTGCAGGTCCGGTGTTCGTTGATGTAGTCGATCATCGCCGCAAGGGTGGTGGATTTGCCGCTCCCTGTGGTCCCGGTGACCAGGATCAGGCCGCGCGCCTCCATGGAAAGCTTCTTCAGCGCATCGGGGAGGTTGAGGCTCTCCAGGGAGGGGATGGTGTAGGGGATGGCGCGGAAGACCATGCCGATGGTTCCCCGCTGCATATAGAGGCTGACCCGGAACCGACCCAGTCCCGGTACGCCGTAGGAGAGATCCATCTCCAGTTGCTCTCCGAAGGTTCGCCGCTGCTTTTCGTTCATGATGCCGGAGGCGATGCTCTGCATCTGGTCCGGCGTCATGCGCGGGGCGTTGGGGATGGCGCGGAGGTTGCCGTCGATTCGGACCACTGGTGGCAGACCCGATTTGATGTGAATGTCCGAAGCGCGGGCCTTGAAGGCGATGGAGAGGACCTCGTTCAGTTCCACTATTTATCTCCCGATTTGGACTCCTGTTTGCCACCGAGGCCGCACTGCTCCAGGAGTCGCGCCTCGATCTCGGCCAGCATGGCGGGGTGTTCATTGAGGAAGGTCCGGGAATTTTCCCGTCCCTGGCCGATCCGGTCGCCGGTGTAGGAGAACCAGGCGCCGCTCTTGTCGACGATCCCCTTCTCCACCGCCAGGTCGAGGACGTCCCCGGTGCGGGAGATCCCTTCGCCGTAGAGGATATCGAACTCCACCTCGCGGAAGGGGGGGGCCACCTTGTTCTTCACCACCTTGACCCGGGTCCGGGAGCCGATGATGTCGTTCCCCTGCTTGAGGGCTGCGATCTTCCGGATATCCATCCGGACCGAGGCGTAGAATTTGAGGGCGTTGCCGCCGGTGGTTGTCTCCGGGTTGCCGAACATGACGCCGATCTTCATCCTGATCTGGTTGATGAAGATGACGGCGGTATGGGACTTGCTGATGATGGCGGTCAGCTTGCGCAGCGCCTGGGACATGAGGCGGGCCTGAAGCCCCATGTGAGAATCTCCCATGTCCCCCTCGATCTCCGCCTTGGGGACCAGGGCCGCCACCGAATCGATCACGAGGACGTCGATGGCGCCGCTCCGGACGAGCATCTCGGTGATCTCAAGTGCCTGCTCGCCGGTGTCGGGCTGGGAGACCAGGAGGTCATCGGTCTTGACACCGAGTTTACGGGCATAGCCGATATCCAGGGCGTGCTCGGCGTCGATGAAGGCGGCGATCCCCCCTTTTTTCATCGCCTCGGCGATCACATGGAGAGCCAGGGTGGTCTTGCCGGACGACTCAGGGCCGTAGATTTCGGTGATCCGTCCCCGGGGAACCCCTCCCACGCCGAGGGCCACATCCAGGGAGAGGGCGCCGGTGGAGATGGCAGCCACATCGGGAAGCGGTTCATCATTGCCCAGGCGCATGATGGCCCCTTTGCCGAACTGTTTTTCAATCTGGCTTAGCGCCAGGTCAATAGCCTTATCTCGATCCTGCATTGTGTTCTCCTCATTGGATGTGGGTGGCGACGGAATAGCCCCACACAGGAGTACCATATTTCCCCTGACGCTTCAAGGGATGTTTGGCTGGACGGATTTAGGCGGAAGTAACTGCAACGTCTGATATGAGGAGCTGCTGAATCGCCGACTCTGTTCGTGCTTTCCCTTGACGCACTGCCAGGGTATCCGATAACGTGGCGCTTGATTCGGGGTTCTAGGTTCTAGGTTCTGGGTTCAGGGTTCAGGGTTCAGGGTTCAGGGCTTTTTGATTCGTCTATACGATAAGTCTGAGCCACAAACTCTGATGCGACAAAAAAGGAGTTTTGATGAGCAACCGATTCATGCAGCCCCTGCGGGTCGCAATCCAGTGGGCCTTTCTCTTCTTTACCGTCTCTCTCGGGGTGGAGTTCTATCGCTTCGTCCTCTACTGCCGGGGGGGCTCTGCTCTCTACGTCCCCCGGTCGGACGGAGTCGAGGGGTTTCTCCCCATCTCGGCGCTGGTCAGCCTCAAGGGGTGGTTTCTGACCGGTGAGATCAACCCGATTCACCCGGCAGGGCTGGTCATCTTCCTGGCGGTCATCGGGGTCTCGTTTCTGCTCAAACGTTCCTTCTGTTCCTGGCTCTGTCCCGTGGGGACGCTCTCCGAACTCTGCTGGAAGGGGGGCTTCACCCTGTTTCGCCGCAACTTCCGCCCCCCCCGCTGGCTGGACAGCTCGCTGCGGGGGATCAAGTACCTGCTCCTCCTCATCTTCATCTGGTCGATCCTCGTCCTGATGTCGCCGGCTTCGGTCAGTTCTTTCATCTCGTCGGACTACAACAAGATTGCCGACATCCGGATGCTCGACTTTTTTCTTCACCCGTCAGGGCTCTCCCTGATCATCCTCAGTTTCCTGCTGCTCCTCTCGTTTCCGCTGCGCAACCCGTTCTGCCGTTTTCTCTGCCCCTATGGCGCCCTGCTGGGACTCGTCTCCATGTTCTCGCCGGTGAAGGTGACCCGGGATCCCGCGAGCTGCGTCTCCTGCGGAGTCTGCAGCCAGCTCTGTCCATCGTACCTGCCGGTCATGGCAAAAGAGCGGCTCCATTCGCCGGAGTGCATCGGCTGCTGGCGCTGTGTGGCCCACTGTCCGGTTCACGGCGCGCTGGCGATGAAGCTCCCCGGCAGCCGGATAGCCGTTCCCGGTCTGCTGTTCGCCCTGCTGGTGCTGCTGTTGTTCTGGGGGGGAACCGTGGCGGGCAAATTGACGGGGCACTGGCAGACGGCGATCCCGCTTCAAGAGTACATCGGCCTCTCCCGGGATACGAACATCCGGCACTAACTTTCGTGGACTGTTGGTGGGGGGATATGTTAATGTTCCTCCCGTTCGGGGAGAGGCCGATTCGTAACCCCACCTGTCCTCCCCTTAACCCAAGGGGAGGAACGTACTTGAAGGGAATGTTGCGGAGAACGTTCCCCCTCTTGAGACAAGAGGGGGACAGGGGGAGTTATGAAGAGGTCGCAACTGACAGTGACAGGTTTCTCCTGTTTGAGGCAAACAACTAACAGAATGAAAGGGATGGAAACGATGAGAAGAGCACTGTTGGTCATGATCTGTATCGCAGGTGCGGCACTTGCGGGGTGCGGGAATTTCGAGTGGTTTCCGAGCAGTAGCGGTGGAGGCGGGACTACGCCCAGTCCTCCTCCTCCAGGCGGAACCCTGACCGACCTCCAGGCGGATACCGTCACCACCTTCAGCCCCTATACCGTGGCGTTTGCCAATATTACATCGTCAACCACCACGACTTCGGTCAGCGTCAGTGGCGATGTGAGCAGCATGTATATCATCAATGGTGGGACTCCGACCAATGTTGCCGGTACCGTGAAGGCAAATGATACAATAACGGTTCAGAACACCTCTTCGAACTACGGGAAAAACTTGACGATCTCGACTCTGCTCAACGTAGGAGGGGCGAGTGCCTATTACAACGGCACCACCGGATCATTCATATTTCTCACCAAAAAGGGTGCCCCTCTCAACACCGCAAATTATTCCTCAGACGTAGTAGCGGTTCCTGTTGCACTGCCCGGCAGTTTTGTCTTTCCCGCGACTATCACGTTGGACTCGACAAAGACGACGGCGTTAAACAGTTCTATTTGGATTAATGGCAGCGTAGCCGCCTCTGGTGCACAAATCACATCCAATCAAACCCTTCAATTAAAGCATACTACTGCGTCAACTGCAGCCACGACTTCAGTAACCGCCGTTACGCTTACTTCTACAAGCGGAGGTGGAACACCCTATACGGTGACGTACAAGAGTGTCACTCAGTAACCAGTACCTGTTAACGACAACTTCAACAAAGAAAGGGAAGACGGCATACCGTCTTCCCTTTCTTCGTTGGTACTCTCTCCGCTCTGGGGTTCCGTGGCTTTCGAACAGAATAAATATGTTTTATGATACCAACGATGCGGCGATTTCTTTGTATTTTGGAAGTATACCGTCAAGGCTTGCCAATGATGCCTGATAATTCAGGGCAGTGGCGATGATGATTCTGTCGGACGGGTCTTTGTGATGTTGGGGCAGTTCGACAGAGGTTTGTGCGATTTGACAGGACACAGGAAGACAGTCGATACCTGCAGGTTCCAGCGAGGCTTGAATCCATTGTTCAAGAGGCATTGGCAGTTCAATCTTCCCGTTTCGCACCAGATAGGCCATTTCGAGACAGAAAATGGCCGAGATGCAGACTTTATCCTCGGGTTCAACCCTGTCAACTATTCTTCGCGGCAGAGTTTTTCCCCCATCTATAATCCATCTGACCCATATATGCGTATCCGGCAGGATCATGAGAGACATTCCCAATCTGATTCGGGAATTACCGATGAGATGATATCTCCGGTTATTTGCCCTTTGCCCAACAAATGAGCCGGGGGAGCCCGGCGAACCCAAGGTTGCGTTTGCTCCAGTTCATCAACCGGCAGGACAATCACCTCAATGCGGCGGTGTCGGAATGCTTTCGGTAACGGTACAGTGACTGAGTTTCCCGTGACGGTTGCCATATGCCGAATAGCTTGCATTTTATGCACTCCTTGATCCAGATGGGCCGTAATCAGAAAGGGAACCCTGCAGCCCGAGAATCTTAACCGGATGGGTGAAACGGAAGATGCCGAAATGTTCGTCAAAAGAAAAAGTATGGTCAAGACGGTGGCTGTTAACCAGGGCGAAACTGGTGCAATCGGTAAAACTGAGTCGGGGGGTGTCATACTTGGCCGTAAAGGTATTGGTCGTGATTTTCGGCGAGGTCGGTGTCCTGACATTCCGGCGCCAGATCAAATAAAACTTCGACTGTGCTGGTGATTAGGGGACGGCGCACGGAAGATCTAGAGGAGATGAAGTCGGTGAAATCAAGGACTTCGCGTTTTTGTGCGAGGGTAAGAGCTGAAAAACGTTGAGACAGTTCGTGCTCCAGTACTGCTGCTTGCGCCGAGGACATGCTTAACCTCCTGCATATCAGAGATCTAAGATGGATCAGTGAAAGTAACGAATGTCAGAGTCAGGTAGTCTGTATTTTATGACTCCTTGATCCAGATGGGCCGTAATCAGAAGGGGAAGACGGCAGGCCGTCTTCCCCTTCTTGTTGTTACTCTCTCCACTGTGCCGTTAGTCTAGGGGGCCTCCGAGCGTGTTCCCTTACAGGTGGAAACCTTTAATGCCGCTTTAGGCAAATCCCGCGTGTTGGGGCAGCACACCACGACTTGAAAAGATTCCCGTTTAGTGAGTATTCCGCCTGGGCTTTGTAGACATCACGTACACAGTAGAGAGAACCGTTAAAGCTGAGAGCGATACTATTCTTCCCCCGCGGAGAAATCAAGATTGTTTTTTCGGTTTACGAAAATAATTTATCACCACCCCTTCAGCTCCGAGAGCATCTTCATGCCGATGACCAGCAGCACCAGGGCGAAGATCTTTTTCAGCCGGGAGACCGGCAGCCGGTGAGCCAGGCGGGCCCCCAGGGGCGCCGTACAGAAGCTGGCGGCGGCGATCCCGATGAGGGCCGGAAGGTAGATGAACCCGGCGCTGTGTGCGGGGAGTCCCCGGGCCGACAGGCCGTTGAGCAGATAGCCCATGGAGCCCGACAGGGCGATGGGGAAGCCGATGGCGGCAGAGGTGCCGATGGCGTTGTGCATCTTGACGTTGCACCAGGAGAGAAAGGGGACGGACATGCTTCCGCCGCCGATACCGACGAGGCTGGAGATGAATCCGATGGCCCCGCCGGCCAGGGAGCATCCCATGAACCCGGGCAGCTGCCGGGTCGGTTTCGGCTTGATATCCAGGATCATCTGGGCCGCCACGTAGAAGGTGAAGACGACGAAGAAGAGCTTCAGGAAGGGGGTGGAGAGCTGGGCCGCCAGCCAGGAGCCGAAGAGGGTGCCGGAGACGATCCCCGGAGTGATCCGGCCAAAGAGCGACCAGTTCACCGCCCGGTGCGCGTGGTGGGCGCGGACGCTGGCAAGGGAGGTGAAGACGATGGTGGCCAGCGACGTCCCCAGCGCCAGGTGCAGGATGTAGGGGGAGGGGAGCTGTTGCCAGGTGAACAGGGCGGAGAGCATCGGGACGATGATGAGCCCGCCGCCGACCCCCAGCAGTCCGGCCAGCAGGCCGGCGACCGAACCGACTCCCAGGTAGACCAACCATGTGGTAATCATTTCTTGATCCCTTTCTTCCACCGCTCCATGACGCTGAGGACGTATATCACGGCGTAAGAAAAATCTCCAGCGCCGCCTCTATAATCAGATAATCTCGGTGGATTTCTCCGTGTCTCAGTGTCTCCGTGGTTCGAGTGCCGTTTTGGGTTGATTTATTCTGATCAAGCCGCTACAAGCGAGGCAGAAGAGAGAGGAGAGAAAACCGATGAAGATAAGCCGCAAGCCCGAGTGGCTGCAGAAGAAGGTCCGGCCCGGAGCTCATGCCCATATGGATCGGCTCATGGGTGATCTGAGGCTCAATACCGTCTGCCGGGAGGCGTGCTGCCCCAATATCACCGACTGCTTCAGCCGGAAGCAGGCAACCTTTCTCATCCTGGGGAGAGCCTGCACCCGGCTCTGCTCGTTCTGTTCGGTGATCAAGGAAGAGCCACTCCCCCCCGATACCGGTGAACCGGCGCGGGTGGCGGAGGCGGTGGTCCGGCTGGCGTTGCGGCACCTGGTGATCACGAGCCCCACCCGGGATGATCTCCCTGACGGCGGTGCATCGTTGTTTGCCGCCACGGTGGCGGCCATCCGGGAGCGCTCCCCGGCAACGACGGTGGAGCTGCTGATCCCCGACTTCGGCGGGAGCCGCGATCCTCTGGCCGTCGTCGTGGCCGCCCGGCCTGACATCCTCGGCCACAACGTGGAGACGGTGCCGCGGCTGTACGCCATCCGTCAGGGGGCCGACTACCGGCGCTCCCTGGGGGTGCTGGCTCTGGCGCGGGAGCTGGCGCCGGAGCTCAACTGCAAGTCGGGGCTCATGGTGGGGCTGGGAGAGACGGAAGAGGAGGTGCTGGAACTCTTCGCCGACCTGCGGGAGGCGGGCTGCTCCTTCCTGAGCGTGGGACAGTACCTTGCCCCTAGCAGGGCCCACGCCCCGGTGCGGGAGTTCGTCAGGCCGGAGCAGTTCGACCGGTACCGGGCTCAGGCCCTGGCTCTCGGTTTTACCCATGTGGAGAGCGGTCCCTATGTCCGAAGCTCCTACCTGGCGGAGGAGTATCTGGGGGGTATGACGTTCAGGCCGGTGGCGGCGGAGGGGGTTCCTCCGCCGGTTGCAGGCGGTAGCCGTGGCCGTGAATCGTCTTGACCAGCTCTCCCGCCTCCTCCAGCTTCCGGCGCAATCGCTTGATATGGGCGTCGATGATCCGAACATTTGTCTCGCCGCTCTCTCCCCGAATCACCTGAACAAGAGCTTCCCGTGAATGCGCGGTGCCCGGGCGTTCCGCCAGTGTTGCCAACAGCCTGTATTCGATCTGGGTCAGCGGATAACTCTTGTCATGGAACGACACGGAGCAGCTGTCGGGATGGAGGCGCAGCGGCGATTGCGGAGGAGCTCCTCCCTCTTGGGAAAGACGGCCGCACCTCCGGAGCACGGACCGAATCCTCAGCGACAACTCCCTCAGGGAAAAAGGTTTTGCCACGTAGTCATCGGCGCCGAGCTCAAAGCCGATCACACGGTCGACCTCGGCGCAACAGGAGGTCATCATGATGATCGGGATCTCCGAGGTCTCCCGGTTTCTCCGCAGGCTCTTGCAGAGTTCTCTTCCCGGCATTTCCGGGAGCATCAGGTCCAGGAGCACCAAGTCGGGATTCCGGCTCTCGGCGGCGGCCAGCCCCGACAGCCCGTCGGCGGCGCAGATGACCTCATAGCCGTTGGCCTCCAGATACGATGCCACCATCCTGGAGATTTCCGGGTCGTCTTCGATGATGAGGATGGTGAGCCGTTCCATGGGGATTCCTGAGGAGGAGAGTGTCCGGGTATAACGCTTGGGCGTCCGGTTGAGCGTGCCGGAGACTATACACCAATTTGCTCTCATTTCAAAATGTATACAGCCCCTTTGCCGCCGTGAAGCCTGAGGTTGGCGTGGGTAACTTCACTCTCATTGACTCTCGGCATGATATTCTTCATACTGCTCTGCGCTCATAGTTTCGAAGAGCTTGCCCTGAGCGAAGTCGAAAGGGGGGGGAACAACGTGCGGAGCTCAGACGGATGAACCTTTTTACTCTCTACCGATTCCGGATGTTCCCCCTGCTGATCCTGGTGGTGGGGTTCGGCATGACCTGGCTGGTCTGGTCGAACTCTCGTCACCGAGAACTGTCGACGCTCCGTGAAGATTTCGACCTCACGGCGAACAAGATGGAGCATGCCATGGAGAGCCGGTTTCAGTCCAATGTCCAGGTGCTGCGCGGCGCAGCCGGACTGTTTGCCGCCAGCGACCAGGTGACGCGCCGGGAGTTTCAGCGCTATGTTGACTCCTTACGCCTTGAGGAGCGCTATCCCGGCATCCAGGGGGTCGGCTTTTCGCAGATGGTTCCGAGCCGGGATAAGGGGAGGCATGAGCGGCGGATTCGGGACGAGGGGTTTCCGGAGTACGCTATCCGTCCACGAGGCGAACGGGAACTCTACAGCTCCGTCGTCTATCTGGAGCCGTTTCGCGGCCGAAACCTGCGGGCCTTCGGCTATGACATGTACTCCGAACCGGTCCGCAGGGCCGCCATGTCCCGGGCCCGTGACGAGGGTGAGGCCGCTCTCTCCGGGAAGGTCACGCTGGAGCAGGAGACCGAGACCGATGTCCAGGCAGGCTTTCTTCTCTATGTCCCAATCTATCGCGGCACCCCCCACTCGACCCGGGAGCAGCGGCGCAGCGCCCTCGTCGGCTGGGTCTACTCCCCTCTCCGGGTGACCGACCTCATGCGGAATCTCCTCTGCCGTGAGATGCCGGAAACGGGATCGCTGGTGGATCTTCAGCTCTACGACGGGACGCGGGCGGCGCCGGAGGCGCTCATGTTCGATTCCGATGGCGAGCAGGGGCCCAAGGGACCACGTTTCGAGGTGCTCCGCCAGATTCGGGTCGCCGGCCATCTCTGGACCATCCGGATCAGCTCTCTTCCCGGGTTCGAGGCGCGCCTCTCGTCCGAGAGAGACGCCATTATTATCGGCACCGGCGTCTCCCTGAGTGGCCTGCTTGCCCTCCTGACCGTGGTACTGGTGAGGAACCGGGAACGGATTGCCTGGGCGTTGGAGCTGTCGGATCAGGCCAATAAAGAGCTGGCGGTAAGCGAAGAGCGGTTCCGCAGCTATTTTGAGCTGGGGCTCATCGGCATGGCCATCTGCTCTCCCGAAAAGAGGTGGCTGCAGGTCAATGACCGACTCTGCGAGATGTTCGGTTACTCACGGGAAGAGCTCCTGCAGAGCAGCTGGAGCGAGCTGACCCATCCGGACGACCTGGAGGAGAGCCTCATCCAGGTCCAGCGGATCCTGGACGGGGAGGTCGACGGTTACCACCTGGACAAACGCTATATCAGGAAAGACGCCCGGACCCTCTATGCGAGCCTCTCCCTGAAATGCCTGCGCGGTGCCGGCGGCAGCGCGACTCAGATCGTCGTTCTCCTGGAGGAGATCACGACCCGGAAGGAGATGGAGGAGCAACTTCTGGAGTACTCCACTAATCTGGAGAATCTGGTTTACCTGAGGACCTGTGAGTTGGAAGAGGCCAATCGGGAACTGGAGATTCGCCGGGATCAGGCAGAGGCCGCCAACCGGGCCAAGAGTATGTTCCTGGCCACCATGAGTCACGAACTCCGGACCCCGCTTAACGCCATCCTGGGGCTTTCGGAGAGTCTGCGGGAGGGGATTCTGGGTGAACTCAACGAACGGCAGCGTCGAGGGGTAACGACCATCGAAGAGAGTGGTCACCACCTGTTGACGCTCATCACCGACATCCTCGACCTTTCCAAGATCGAGGCCGACAGGATGGAGCTGCTCCTCGCTCCGGTGGAGCTGGACGAGCTCTGCCGGGCCAGCCTCCGCTTCGTCGGGGAGGTAGCCCACAGGAGGCAGATCCCGGTCACGTATACCCTGCAGCGGGCTCCGGAGATGATCCGGACCGACCAGCGCCGGCTGAAACAGATCCTCATCAATCTCCTCGGTAACGCCGTAAAATTCACCCCGGATGGCGGCCGGATCGGGCTGGAGGTCAGCAGCGACGAGGTCCAAGGGGAGGTCATGTTCGCGGTGTGGGATACGGGGATTGGCATTGCCACCGACGATTTACCACAGCTGTTCCAGCCGTTTGTCCAGGTGGATAGCTGCTTGGCCCGCCGTTATGAGGGGACCGGCCTTGGCCTGACACTGGTGGTCAGGCTGACCGAGTTTCTGGGGGGGAGGGTGGCTGTGGTAAGCACAGTGGGGAGCGGCAGCCGCTTTACCATCACGCTCCCCTTCGACGGTCCGGCAATTTCAGCGGAACCGGCCCCCACCGATAGCAGAGTCGAATCCGGCGACTGTCCGCACGAGGGGCCCTATGGTAGCGCAACAGCAGAGTAAACTCTCCCTTGGTAATTCAGAGGAGGAGCGGCTCCGCCTGGCCCACCGCGTAGAGGAGCTGACCGCCGAGCGAGACCTGGGCGTGCGCCTCCTGCGGGAGAGCGAGGAGCGGTATCGGTCCCTGGCGGATCACCAGCGGGAGCTGATCTTCCGGTGGGACTCCAGGACGATCATCACCTTTGCCAACCGGGCCTACTGCCATTTCCACGGCCGGAGTCACGCCGACATCATCGGCGCTTCCTGGCTCCACGACCTTACCCCGGAGGCGTTGCAGCTGGAGCTGGCCCGGTACAGGGATGTCATCCTGGCCGATCCTCACCGCCTCGCCGCGCGAACCGTCGAGTATCCCATGACCCTTCCCGACGGCGGCCGGGGGTGGTTCGAATGGAGCTTCTACCCCTGTTTCGATGAGCAGGGGGAGCTGACCGAGGGTCATTCCGTCGGCAGGGAGATCACCGGCCGCAGGTCTCTGGAGCAGGAGCTCCTGGACAGCGAAGAGCGGTGGCATTTCGCCGTGGAGGGGAGCGACCTGGGGCTCTGGGATGCGAACCTGAAGAGCGGCGAGGTCTACTACTCCTCGCGTTGGAAGCGGATGCTGGGGTATGCCGATCATGAGATTCAGGGGCGTCTCGAGGAATTTTCCCGGTTGATTCATCCCGAGGATCTCCCCCGTCTGCGCGAGGTGGTAGCGGAACATTACGCCTCGGTGACGGAGCTCTTCGCCTGCGAATTCCGGATGGCGGTAAAGGGGGGGGGGTGGTGCTGGATCGCCTCGCGGGGGAAGGTCATGGCCCGGGACGAGGAGGGGGCGCCAATCCGGATGCTGGGAACCCACACCGACATCACCGCCCGAATAGAGAATGAGGAGATGCTCGCCAGCCGGACCCGGGAGCTGGACAGCGCCAGGGAGGCGCTGGAACAGGCGCTCCGGCTGAAAGACGATTTCCTCGCCTGCATGAGCCATGAACTCCGGACCCCTCTCACCGTCATCATCGGTCAGTCGGAGATCCTCCGGGACCAGATCCATGGCCCCCTCAACGAAACCCAGCAGAAGGCGGTCCTGAGCGTGGAGAGCGGTGGTCACCATCTCCTGGCGCTCATCAACGACATCCTCGATCTCTCCAAGATCGAGGCCGCCATGCTGGAACTCTATCCCGAGCAGGTGAACGTGGAGCAGCTCTGCGTCGCCTGTCTCCAGTTTGTGAAGCAGCAGGCCCACGCCAAGAGGCTCGCGGTCAGCATGATCCTTGACCCTGCGGCCGTCTTTTTCCGGGCCGACTCCCGGCGGGTCATGCAGCTCCTCATCAACCTGCTGGCCAACGCCGTCAAGTTCACCCCCGAGGGGGGAGAGGTGGGACTCCAGGTGACCGGGGATCAGGAGGGGGGACAGATCAGGTTTCTCGTCTGGGATACCGGAATCGGGATCTCTCAGGCGGACCTGGCGCGGCTCTTCAGTCCCTTTGTCCAGGTGGGGAGTGGCTTGAACCGGCGGCATGAAGGGACCGGGCTGGGGCTGGCTCTGGTGGAACGGCTGGTCCGGCTCCATGGCGGCGGCGTCTCCGTGGTCAGCGAGGAGGGGAGAGGGAGCCGCTTCACCGTGACCCTGCCGTGGGAGGGTTACGGGAGCGGCGGGAGCGCCACTCTCCCCTCCAGCGGGGAGCGCTCTCCGGCACCGGAGGTCGCGGCGCTGCCGTCAGACGAGCCGCTCATCCTCGTGGTGGATGACTCCCCGGCCACCGTCGAGATGATGCGGGAGTATCTCCGGGGGTGCAATTATCGGGTGACCGTCGTCACCGGCGGGGAGGAGGCGGTGGCTCTGGCGCGAATCGGATTCCCTGCACTGATCCTCATGGACATCCAGATGCCCGGAATGGATGGTCTGGAGGCTATTCGGCTGATCCGACGCCTTCCCGGTTCGGTGGCAGATGTGCCCATCATCGCCCTGACCGCCCTGGCCATGCAGGGGGACCGGGAGCGCTGTCTCTCGGCCGGGGCCGACGAATACCTCAGCAAGCCGGCGCGAATGGCGGAGCTCAACATCCAGATCAGGAAGCTGCTGGTTCCTCAGAGAGGTCGGGCATAGTTTCTTGCATACTGTCTCAGGTCAAGTGGGAGCGTAGCGGGCATATGGGGAGTGAGAGCGACAGGACGGTTGCGCAGGAGCTGCTGAAGACGATCATCGGAGTCCGGATCGAGATACTGACCGATGAGTATCAGGAAGAGCCCGGCTCCTCCCAGGGGACGGACTCCAGTCACCGGATAACCTTTCGCCTCATGGATGAAGTGCCGGACAGCGCGGCATTCGGCGTCTTGTTCGCTCTCTCTCTCATGTCGTTTACCTATGCGCTGCCGACTGGTTACGCCTCCCGCACCTTTGTACCGGACGAAGAGTTCAAATTGGCCTACTTCCTTGAGGGGCTCCACCACAAGAACCGTACCATCGCCTACATCGGCGATTTTGTGGCAGGGAGAGCGGTCAAGACGGTGATCATCTACACCTTGGGGGGCGCCGTGTCGCTCAATACCATCAACAGAGGGAGGGGGGCTGCCCTCTGGCTGCGGCAGCTTCAGGGGAGGAAGTGGGCCAAGCGATCCTGACTGTACTCAGAAATCGGAAATATTTTGTAAAACTTCCTGAAAGGGAGGCAGAGTGCGGAAAGGAGGAAATCTTTTGTAAAACTTCCCGAAAGGGAGGTAGAGTGCGGAAAAGAGGAAATCTTTTGTAATACTTCCTGAAAGAGAGGTAGAGTGCGGAAACGAAGGAGCATGGAATGGACGGAGCAACGATTCTGATCATCGAGGATGACCGGGAACTGGCGGAGATGGTTGCCTCATATCTGAGGAAGGAGGGGGGCTTCAACCTCATTGTCTGTCATGACGGTCTGACGGGACGTGAGACGGCGCTGGAGTGCCGGCCGGAGTTGATCGTTCTCGATCTGCGGCTTCCGGGGCTGAAGGGGATCGAGGTCTGTCGTCAGCTCAGGAAGAGTCCCAGGACCGAGGCCGTTCCGATCATCATGCTCTCCTCCTGCAGTGAAGAGATCGACCGGGTGGTCAGCCTGGAGATGGGGGCCGATGACTATGTCACGAAGCCATTTTCCCCCCGTGAACTGCTGCTGAGGATCCAGGCGGTGCTCCGGAGGAGCGCCTCCCTTGCCGCTGTCAGGATCATCGTCAACGGCCGGATTCGGATCGACCTGGAGCAGTTTACCGTGAAAGTCGACGGCAGGGTGCTCGCCCTCTCCAAAAGCGAATACCGGCTCTTGACGGTCCTGGCTGAATATGCAGGAAGAACCCTGAGTCGCACAGAGATCATGGGTCTGGTCTGGGGGGATGCCCCGAAGAGCTCCACGCTTCGTGCCGTGGATGTTCATGTCACCCGCCTGCGCGCCAAGCTCGGGGTGGTGGGTGATCAGGTGAGAACCGTCATCGGATGCGGCTACACCATGGATCCGGAGCCCGCCGACCATCAGTAGTAACGAAGGAGTTTCCCGTGTCCTCTGTCGTTGCATGCATTCTCATCGTGGATGATACCCCCTCTGCCCGGGAAACCCTGGGAGCGCAGCTCCTTCCCGAAGGATATCGGCTGGAATACGCCGCGTCCGGCGCCGAGGCGCTGGAGCGCGCCGGGGCGCTGAAGCCGGACCTTATCCTGCTGGATGTGATGATGCCGGAGATGGATGGCTATGAAGTCTGCCGACGCCTGCGGGATACGGCGGAACTCGCCGAAATTCCCATCGTCATGGTCACCTCCTTGGACGACCGCGCCTCGCGCCTCGTGGGGCTGGAGGCGGGGGCCGACGATTTCCTCTCCAAGCCGGTGGATCGGGCGGAGCTGCGGGCGCGGGTCCGGACCATCACCCGGCTCAACCGGTACCGGCTGCTTTCGGTGGAGCGCAAAGAGGCGGAACAAGAGCGGGCACGGCTCCTCCTGGAGGTGACCCAGGCCTATGACGCCACCATCGAAGCCTGGTCCCTGGCGCTGGAGATTCGTGACTTGGACATTCAGGGGCACTGTCGGCGGGTGGCGGAGATGACCGTCAAGGTGGCGGCCGCCATGGGGCTTGCCGGTGACGACCTGGTCCATATCCGGCGCGGAGCATTCCTCCACGATATCGGAAAGATCGCCCTGCCGGACAGCATCCTCCGCAAGCCGGGACCGCTCACCCACGAGGAGTGGGAGAGCATGCGCCGACACCCGGAGGTGGCCTATGAGCTTCTCTCCAAGATCAGTTTCCTCCGCCCGGCAATCACCATCCCCCACTGCCACCATGAAAAATGGGACGGCAGCGGCTACCCCCGGGGGCTTGCCGGTGAGGAGATCCCCCTGGCGGCGCGGATCTTCACCGTGGTGGATGTCTGGGACGCGCTCAGTTCGGAGCGGAGCTATAACGGTGCGTGGGACCGCGCCGATGTGACCGCCTACTGCCGTGACCAGGCAGGGAGCCACTTCGACCCGCAGGTGGTGGACGCCTTTCTGGGGGTGCTGGAGCGGGAGCCGTCCGGGCCGGTCGGCGCATAAACCTGAAAACGACAGTTTGAATAACACGGAGCAACGGAGCAATCGAGAAATCAAGATCTTGGCGCCGTTCCTTAGTAGCTCCGTGTTTCAAATACTTTTCCCAGGATAAATGCAGGATCTAGGAGGTTACCCATGGATCAGTTTCAGCCCCGCAGGGTCTACGTTGCCGCGTCATGGATGCTGCCGGTAGGGCGTTATACCGGCAAGGATAAGGAGAAACTGTCGTTTCTCGAACTGGCGGAGCGGGCGGGGGAGATCTTCTCCGGCAGCCCGGTGCGGCGGCAGGATATCGAGTCCGTGGTCGTGGGGAGCCAGAATCCCTTCGCCTTCTCCGGGGTGGATAACATCGCCGCCAAGATCTCCGGCCGGCTCGGCATCTCCGGCGCCTCTTCGGTGCTTATCGACACCGCCTCATCATCGGGGGCCACCGCCTTTGAAGAAGCCTATATGAAGGTGGCTTCCGGGGCCTGTGATCATGTCCTGGCCATGGGGATCCAGAAGATGAGCGACGTGGATACCGCCGACGCCACCCGGATTGTGGCCGGGGTCATCGACCGGGACGAGGCGGAGTTCGGTCTCTCCATGCCTGCCTGCGGTGCGCTGGTGGCCGGGGCGCTTATGCGGCGGCTCCGGCTCTCCGAGGAGGAGTGGACCGCCTTTTCCGCCTCGCTCACTCAGCGGGCCCAGCGGTTCGCAGCGAAGAATCCCAACGCCCACCTGAAGCAGGAGATCCCGTTGGCCAGCTACTACCGGCAGATCGTCAGCGGCAAGAACTACCGTTACTGGTGGCCGCTGCGCTACCACGATTTCTGCCCCATGTCCGACGGCGCGGCGGCGGTCATCCTCACCGCCACCCCCCAGGACATCATGGTCGCCGGGGTGGGGAGCGCCACCGATATCCCCAGCATCGCCGACCGGAACTACTTCCACTCCTTCCCGGCTACGGTCAATGCCGCGGCCCGGGCCTACGGCATGGCCGGTCTCAGGGAGCTCACCTCTCTGGCCGGACGGCTACATGTCAACATGCACGACCCCTTCAACGGTTTCGGCCCCATCAACCTGGTGGATCTGGGGGTCCTTCCCCCCCGACATCTGCTGGACGGACTCCTGCGGGACGACCTGACCGGGGAGAATGGCGCCTTCCCCACCAATCTCACCGGTGGGCTGAAAGGGCGGGGGCACCCCCTGGGGGCCACGGGGATGATCCAGGTGGTGGAGAATCACCGTCTCATCCGCGAGAAGGGGTTCAAGGCGGGACTCTCCCACTCCATTGGCGGCCCCATCAACAACAACGTGGTGATCCTGCTGGAGGAGACGGCGCACTTCCTGGGCCGTTCCCATGAGCGGTATAAGCCGTGGGGGCTCCCCCCCCTGGGGAGGATCAAGCCCAAGGAGATCACCGTGGAGGCGCTCCTGACCTCCGGGCCGGTGGACGGCTCCTATGTCACCGGCACCACCCAGTACCACCATCGAGACGGGTCGCCCCAGCTCTCCATTCTCATCGTCGCCTGCAAGGTCGCTGGCGCCACCTACCGCTTCCTCTTCGGGATCAGCGGTGAACACCACGGAGAGATCGCCGGGCTGAAGGGGGGGGACCGGGTCCATATCGAGCGGCAAGAAGGGGAGATTCTCGTCAACCGGATTCCGGTGCGGCGGTTCTACGACAAGACCATCCAGGGGATCATGGAGAAGAGCGGGGCGGGGTGGAAGAAGGTTTTTAAGTCAGGGACATAGTTTGGGGTTCTGGTTCTATGCCGGGGAGAGATTGTAGGGGCGCTGCTTGCTGCGCCCTGATCTTGCTGATCTTGCTGCGCCCTGATTTTACCACGCTGCTTGCTGCGCCTTGGTTGTGGGTTAAATCGGGCTCGGGAAAAAAGGGCGCCGCCTGCTGCGCCCTGATCTTGCTGATCTTGCTGCGCCCTGATTTTACCACGCTGCTT
>CAIOGM010000123.1 GCA_903857795.1 uncultured Geobacter sp. | reverse complement strand
TGCGTTGAGGGGGGACGCCGCTCACCCCGGCAAAGCTCACCCCTCTGTGGACAGACTTCATGCTGTGGTCAAAACGCTCGCAGAGACGCCCCATTTGGTGAACTACCCACTCAAAACAGCGACGGGGCCATTTTATAGTTGAGCAGGGGTGGCCAACATCCCAAACGGGAGGATGGCCGGGTCTGGTCAATCACGAGTTGAATGATATAAATCAACGTCCTGCGACTACCACAAAAAATCAGTCAAAATATCAGAAAGGAGATTACTATGAACGATTGTGATTTATCAGGATTGGGACTCTTTTTTTCACGTCGGCTGTCTCGTGCGCAAATGTTCAGGGCTGGGTATCCGTTTCTCCTCCTCATACTTGTTTTACTGTCAGCCATTTTCCCCTACGGCGCTCATGCCGCCGATGACGTGGTCATTAGTTCCAATACCACATGGGCGTCCGGAGTATACAACGTGAACAACCTGATTGTAACCAACGGTGCCACGCTCACCCTTCAGGCAGCCAACAGGGCTGCCCAGGTCACCGGCAGTTGGCAAGGTTCGGGCGTGACCATCAATGCAGTCAATGTACAGGTGGAGAGCGGAGCGAGGATCAGCGCCGACGCCGAAGGCTACCTGGGGGGAAGCACGAACCAGGCGGGCGCCGGACCGGGTGGTGGGTGCGGCAGCACCATGTACAGCAGTTGGGGAGGTAGTCACGGCGGCGCCGGCAGCAGCGGCGGTGGGTCAGGTTGTGGCGCTCCTCCGGTCTACGGCGCCGAGAACGAGCCTCTGGACCTCGGGTCTGGAGCCGGCGGCACCACTACCTGCGCGGGTGGGACCTGTTGGGACGCCAACGTCGGCGGCAACGGGGGCGGCGCTATCCGGCTCGTGGTGTCCGGTGTCCTCACCAACAACGGCACGATTTCCGCCAATGGCGGCAACGGCCGCGCCTACGCGGGGGGCGGTGCGGGGGGCTCCATCTGGGTAACAACCGGCACCCTGGCCGGTTCCGGCGCGATTACGGCTAACGGCGGCTCCGCCTTCTGGGGAAGTCCACCGGTTCCGGTTCAGCCGGCAGGTGGCGGGGGTCGCATCGCCGTCTATTACGGCGTGAACGCCTCTTTTACCGGGTTCGACTCTGCCACGGCCAACGGCGGTCCTGCCGCGGGCCAGGGAACGGTTTTTTTCTATAACACCACCGATAACAGCATATCGGTTGCCGGTGGTCAGCATCACAACTTGGCTCCTGATTCAACCTTTACCCTCACCAATGTTACGATCCAGGGGAGCGCCACCCTTCTTCTGGGGGGTAATTCCACGATGAACGTAAGTGGTCTCCTCACCGTCACCGGCACGTCCACCCTGCTTGTTACCGCAAAGGACAACAGCGCGCAGGTCGGCGGGGTCTGGGCTGGCAAGGGGGGAACCATCTCCGCGACGAATGTCCAGGTGGACCCGGGCAGTGTGATCAGCGCCGATGGTCAGGGCTATACGGGTGGAGACACCGGCAATCCGGGCAACGGGCCCGGCGGCAGCGGCGGAACCGCCATGTATGACAGCGGCGGAGGGAGCCATGGCGGTCTCGGCTCCACCAACGTCACCGCTCCCGGACCGGTGTACGGCTCGTCATGGGAACCGGTTGACCTCGGCTCCGGCGCGGGGGGCGCCACCACCTGCGCCGGCGGTTCCTGCTGGGCCGCCAACGTCGGCGGTAGCGGCGGCGGCACCATCCGGCTCATCGTTACCGGCACGCTCACGAACAACGGCAAAATCAGCGCCAACGGGAGCAACGGCATCGGCTATGCGGGGGGAGGAGCCGGCGGCTCCATCAGGGCAACCATCGCCATCCTCACCGGTTCGGGTACGTTCACTGCCGACGGCGGCATCAACGTCCGGGGCGCACAAGGGGGAGGCGGCGGTCGCATCGCCGTGTATTACCAGTCCGGCAGCTCATTCACCGGCTTTGACACTTCGACGGCCTACGGCGGCAACGGCGGTCAGAATGGCACGGTGCTCTTCAATAACACCACGGACAACACCTTGGAAGTCACGGGCCACCAGCAACTGGTAGTGCCTCCTGATTCCCTGCGCACCTATCAGAACATCATCATCCGGGACGGCTCCACCCTGGTGGTTGGAGGCGGATCGAATCTCACCGCCACGGGGACTTTCACCGTTACCGGAAATTCCACGGTGGTGATGCAAGGCAAAAACAATACGAACCAAGTCAATAGCCAGTGGCTGGGTCAAGGGGTGACCATCACCGCAGCAACGCTGCAGGTGGACGTCGGCAGTATGATCAGTGCCGACGGTCAGGGGTATACGGGAGGCGATACGGGTAGCCCGGGCAATGGTCCCGGCGGCAGCGGCGGCACCAACTGGTATAACAGCGGCGGTGGGAGCTATGGCGGTCTCGGCTCCACTAACTCCACCAATCCAGGCCCAACTTACGGCTCCATCGTCGCTCCGTCCGACCTCGGCTCCGGCGCGGGGGGCGCCACCACCTGTGCCGGCGGAGTCTGCGGTGCTGCACATATTGGCGGTAGCGGCGGAGGGGCCATCAGGCTCGTGGTATCAGGAACCCTCACAAACAACGGCAAGATCAGCGCCAACGGAGGCAATGGCGGCGGGTATTCTGGAGGAGGATCAGGCGGGTCAATCAGGGCGACCACCGGTACCCTGACCGGTTCGGGCACGTTCACTGCCAATGGCGGCGTCAACACCGCCAACAGTGCCCAAGGGGGCGGAGGGGGACGCATTGCCATGCTCTTTAGAAACAACTCCGGTTTCAACCTCGCGGCGGTTACAGCCAACGGCGGCAACGGCGGAGCGGCGGGGAGCGTGTACATTCCCGCGCCCTCAACCCTCACCATAACCATTGCCGGAGCCGGCAGCGGTTCGGCGCACAGCACCGCACCCGACTCCGGCATCAATTGTATCAAGGACTCACCCAGCGGGTGCAGCGCCTCCTTTGCCACAGGATTACCGGTAACTCTGGCTGCGACCAGCGACTGGAAATCGACCTTCAAGGGGTGGAGCGTCGACGTGACAAGCGCCGCCAACCCGGTAACGTTCACCATGGACGCCGACAAGTCGGTGACCGCAACCTTTGACCCCCGCTACACGGTCAAACTGCTGCCAGCCGGAACGTACTTCGCCACTATCCAGGAGGCGTACAACAGCATCGTGACCGGAAGCGCCACGCTCCGCTGCCAGATCAATACCTTCCAGGAGCATCTTGTCTTCGGGGCGAATCAGACCATTCTGCTCAACGGTGGCCTGGATCAAAACTATGCTTCTGTCACTGGTTATTCTGAAATAAAGAGTATGAACGTTGGGAAAGGATCGGTTACCGTAAGCAATATTGCTATTCGCTAATGGTAGGCGTGCCGGGGAAAATAGCAGTGAACCAGGTGGGTTGCGTCTACTTTGTTCATTTTGTGTAGAATGTAGACGCGACTCCCCTAAACGTCTTACGGTTTTTACGGCATATTTTTTAAAGGCAAATATGGGACTTTAAGAGTGTCGGGGCAAACAAAGTTCCAACCCAGGGGAAGCGGGGTTAACTCTTCGTTGCCTTTTTTACAACGAGAAACGAAAATACCGAATTTCCAACAAGCGGCTGGACCGGCCCAATAGCCGCCGGTCAGCCTTGCGACCGTTATTAAACATGCCCCTCCCCGCACCCAATGAACACGTCTCAATGGCCCTCATCCTCTCTGCAACTGTGAGTTCCATTGTCAACGGCCGACTGATGGGATTACTGGCGGGATCGGGCCAAGGAATCGTTTGACATTTCTCCAGCGCTCTGCTAGAGATTATCGCATAAATAAACCATGATTTAACAGGTACTTGCGTCGGATAACTCGGCGCAAGGTAAAAGGGAAGAGGGTGAGAATCCCTTGCTGTCCCGCAACTGCGAACGGCGATGAAAGCCGCAACAATCCGCTCTCCTCCTTTCCTTCCGGTTCATCTTCGGTCACTCCACCCATCGACTTTTACCTGAAATATTTCCCTTGCCATAATCCCTCATGGCAGCCACACTGTACCCAAATAGTCAACTTTTGGGCTTGGTTCCATCCCTCCTTGGACCGGGCCTTTTTTTGTTTGTCCTCTCTCCCCTCCGGTTCCCCAATGGGTGCAGTATCAGCTTACGGTCGACTTTCCCCTTGACAAAACACCTCGAAAAGGCTACAAAGCACGACACGTCGGGGCGTAGCGCAGCCTGGTAGCGCACCTGCTTCGGGAGCAGGGGGTCGGAAGTTCGAATCTTCTCGCCCCGACCAAAAAACAAATAAAAACAGGGACTTAGGCGATATGCTTTTGTTCCTGTTTTTGTTTATAGCTGGCGCGGTGTAATAAACGGTGTAATAAAGTTCACCGCCACACCTGACCCAACAACGAAAATAGCCGTCCTCCATATCAGAGAGCGGCTATTTATTTTCAGTTCGTAGCGTCATTACGCAGTAACGGTTGAAGTAATCGAGCTTACCCACCACGATCTCCCCCAGGAAGTTCAGCCCCACCACGGTGATGCTACCCCTTGCCGGTGGAGACCGTGACCGTGGTGGTACCGTCAGTGGACCTATACGACAAAAGCCGTCCTCCATCATAGGAGAGCGGCTCTCATTTTTGTAGCTGAGTAGTTCAGTAATTTCTCAGTTCGGGAAGAGCCGCAGATACGGGTTGTCTTCCCATGGATCTCCAATCTTATGTCCTTCCTCAACTCCAGCCTTGTCCTTGTCCACAGTCGGACATGGATTTCTCACAGAGTTACCGTCGGCGCGCGGGCCTGCCGTGGAGTTATTGGCTATGAGCAAATATGGTGTCGATAGCTCATAGTCCATGATTGGCGAACCGCTGTCTTTCTTGACGCATGGATCGACTACGGTCCCAACTTCGGAATTATTCTCTATGCTCTCAGACAATACCACTGAGGGTATCAGTGCCAGGAAGAAAACTAATAACCATCTCATAAATCCCACCCCCATTTTCGATTCATTCTACTGCGACCAAGTCAAGCTTACACCTCAGTTCATGAATGTAAAGACGGGCCTACGGCTTCCACCGAAACCGATGAAACCTGCGAGCTGAAAGTGGGTCAGTGCAATTCTGCATTAACCCGCTCAACGGATATCTGCGCGCAGCGATCCTGCTGTGGCGAATAATTGTACCGTCAGAATGGGAGTCTCTGACCTGGTCGCCAACTGTCACCCAGGCTCACCTATGCCCCAGCGCATCGAAGGCCCTCAGCAGTGATCCTCGTCCGCCCAGACTCCGTTTGTGGCGCCAGTTCCACCGAGAGCAAATGTGTCGCCATGAATAATTTATCGGTGGCGCTGCCAGTCACAGCTCTTGTCCGAGATGTGGAACTACAACGATTCGGGACCATTTATCCCGGTTGGGAAGCGCCGCATGTTACCGCCGGTAACTCCTGGACCCACCTAGTGAGTTCCCATCTCGTTGGCTACGATAATTTGTCAGTAACCGTACTGCCAATTTGAATCTAAAAAGTGTAAAGAAAATCGACACTTTTTATTTATTATTGTCGGCATTGCTTACAGGCGGTTGCGGGATGAGCTTCGAGGCTTACCGCATTACAGACAGTTAAGCCTGCCACATGACGGTCCCGATCTTGCAACGGAACTACTGTCATATCCGAAACTTTTTATCATTCGATTTAGTAACGAAGGCGTGGAGGTAGTATGAAAATAAGTGCGATAGTTATCAGTAGCATCATGCTGTTGGTGGCAATGTTTGCGACAGCTCATGCGTCACTTATGACAATAGGCACTGTGGACTACAACAACAGTCTCGGAGTCCAATCCTACAATCTAATTCCGGCTACATCTTTGATTCACCGGAAAGCGGCAGACTTAAAAAAGACGGCATACCGAGAGGGCCACAACCAATAGCTGTCAATGCCATGGCTCATGTAATTCGCAGAAACTGCGCTTCACCTATCACTGATGAGAAGAGGGAACCACTTTTCACCGGTGATGGTAAACCAGTCGTCAAGAATCTTCTTGGTGTTTCTGACTTCACACAGCACGACCTTAGAAGAATATGCGCTACCTTCATGTCTCAACTGGGAGAACTTGACGAAGTTCAGATTTCCTGATCCGGACGGTATTTTAGCCTAAAATTCGGTAACTGCGATTTGGCATATTTATGCTGAAAAGTTCATCGAAATTGGTTATATTTAGCCAATCTCTCTTCTTAGGAGCTGGCTATGCTCAAGCAGCAGCTACTTCCCGGTTTTCCTGAAGGCGCACAAAAAGTTGGGGCAGCGTTATACATTCTGGAGGAGAACGGAATTGTCACTTATTTCGTTGGTGGTGACAACTATTTCTCCCATCCTCAAGGCGACAAACAAAGCATGCGCAAGCAAAGCGGCCATTAGGCACCAGGTCCACCTGAAACCCGTTACGCCTCAGCACAATCTGTAGGGTCGTCCGGTTCGCCGGGTCGTCTTCGGCTACCAGCACCCGCGGTTGCAGTTCCGCCGGGCAGGCCGCTGCTCTCGTAGCACCAGTTTGCGGGGTAGGGATGGCCGGAACAGTGGCCGACAGGGGCAAGGCCTCGGCTACGGGGTGGGAGAACGTGGACACACTACCCTCGCCAATCGTGCCCTTCTCCTGGACTCAGCAGCTCCCACCGTCAAGATGCGGTCGTACCGGCTTAAAACAGATTCTTGATAGTTGCAGGAGTCTTGACTCTGCTCCGCCGGGGCAGGTCGGCCGCTTCCAGTTCCTCCAGCGTGGCATCCAGATTCTCCCGGAGAGCCCGGGCCACTGCCAAACTTTTCTAGTTACGAGTGCTGTCCAGACTACCGAAGAGGGCAATCCGGTCACCTGCCAGATAAACAATAATTCGTATTACGGAGGCAAGGTCCCATGAAAGTAGTAGCATTCAACGGCAGTCCCAATAAGGAAGGTAACACCTGGCATGCGCTGAAGATGGTGACCATGGAGCTTGAAAAAGAGGGGATCGAAACCGAAATCGTGCAGGTCGGCCACAAAATCATCAGAGGCTGTGTGGCGTGTTATCAGTGCGTCAAAAACAAAAATGAACGATGCGTGTTACCCGGTGACGAGGTTAATGAGTTGATTCATAAGATGAAGCAGGCCGATGGCATCATTCTGGGGTCTCCGGTGCATTACGCCGCCATCGGCGGAACCATGAAATCATTTCTGGATCGTGCCTTTTTCGTCACCAGTGTCAATGACGGCATGCTCCATCATAAGGTAGGCGCCGCGGTGGTTGCCGTTCGGCGTTCCGGAGGCGTGACGACCTTTGACCAACTGAACAATTTTCTCAACTACGCAGAGCTGCTGATTCCGACCACAAACTATTGGAACGTGATACACGGGAGAACTCCGGGAGAGGTAAGCCAGGATGCTGAAGGAGCACAGATCATGAGAGTGCTGGGGAAGAACATGGCCTGGCTCATGAAACTGGTGGAGCATGGAAGAGGAACTATCCTGCCACCGGAACGAGAGGCCAAAATTTTCACGAACTTCATTCGTTAATGGAACTCATGATAAACCAAATCATGTCCCGACGATATTCCCTTACAGAGTTACGTTGCCATCGGCCGAGTTTGCTTTCTGGTGTATAGCGCTGGATGACAACCTTGGTAGCGTAACTTGGTTCCCCGTCACTGAGGGGATTAACGATACTTTGCCGGTAGGATTGGCCCGGAGAAATCCCGGTACGCCAATGGTGACATTGGCGTACCCGGAAAGCAGGGCGGTTACCAGCAGAGTGACCAAGGATGACTCTGGTGCCGGGAAGCAGTGATTCCAGACGCACTGAGGTGGGTATTGATACTCTGGGCATGTTGTCTCCGCTGGGTTTTCCGAACAAAACGGCCGAGTCCTATTTCTTTTCCGGAGCAGTAACCGGGACCAGTTTAGAGACAAGGGGAAGTTGCAGACCTATCTGCAGATCCACGAGGTTGTTGACCTGGGCCTCAATTTGCAGGAACCGGGCGCCAACGACCTTTGAGGTGGCCTTGGAAATCTTCCCGTAGTAGTCGGACTGAAGATCGAACCGCTGTCGATTGATCTTCAGTGCGGCCTTGGTCAGTTCTCTTGCCTTGTCGTTACTCATAGTGTCGTAGTTGTCTGCATAGGCCTTGATAGTGGCGATACGGGAATCGGTAATCTTGGCCAATTTCAGCTCATATTCCCGATACAGGGGCCAGAACTTTTCGCCATCTTTCTGGGACAGGTCCATGGCGTTGGTCACCACTTCGACCTTCTGGGTTCTGAGGTCCGAACGAAGCAGTTCCAGCCACTTGTCCGGTGCTGTTTCGGCAGAGGCATATCCGGACAGGCTGACAACGCTCAGGCACAACAGTGCAACGATGCTCTTTTTCATGAATTCTCCCTTTCGTGCGGTAGTAGGATAGGTATGCTGCTTGTTCGTGGTTCTTCTCGTGCCGGAGCCACAGGCCAGCGTCGGTTATAGTACCGTTATCGATACCACAGGCTGTTTCTCCTTTCCGCGCCTGCTGGGCTCTGGTTTTTGCGGTGTTGCCCGTTGACGTTTCTCCCGCTACAGAATCCGGGATTACTCGTGGCTTCATCCGCCCGCGCAGGAGAGAAGCGGTTGGTGATGAAACTGTCGGTGCCAGAATAACGCCTCATCCGCCCGTGCGGGAGAGGAGCACTGAGCGGATACGCCGGGAGAAGTCGGGATCGCTGCCAACTGCGCGGGCCACGGGATTGAGGTAACTCCGCTGCTTCAACTCCGCAAACGGCAGGCTTCGGTCTACCGTTCCCCGCTCGTAGAGCATCTCGTCAAGGGTTCCGTTGATGAAAATCCGCCAGTCCAGTTTTGCCTGGGGATTGTAGGGTGCGGTATGCCCCCGGATATTGGTGGTGCAGTTGTCCGTGAGGGCATTGTACCACTGGGGCCGGTCGTGCAACCGGTTCACCTGGGAGAGGTAACTGAGGAATGCGTTACGGGCCAGGTTCGGCGTGACAAGGAGATGATACAGGTGGACATCCTCATTCCGGTAATTGGTCCTGAGCCGTACCACGTCCCGCTCGTCAGCCACCACGTAGGTCAGTTCGTAGTTGCGAAAAAATCCCCTGACCGCAGAGTACTCCTCCCCCTTTTCCTTGCGGGTTTCGATGGAAAAACTGACATAGCCCCCGTTATCGAACCCGAAACTGACCATGGGGTGGGCAATGTGTGGAGATCCCCAGTGGACCAGGAACAGGTCAACGCTCTTCAATGTTGCCAGATCAAAGGTTCGGTCGTAGTAATGGCAGGTATAATCGGTCTCACTCCGATAGTCACAGTTCCGGATGTTATGGATGGTGACCAGATTCCCCCTGACCTCGGCGAAGGGCAGCAGTGCCACATCCGGCTGCCAATCGCGGTTGTTGGCCGGAGGAATGGAGAAGAACCATCCGACAACCACGGCAAAGAGCGCCAGGGAGGCAAGGACTCCCCGGTAACGCGGACGAAGCAGCAGCGGAAGGAGCAGCATACCGAGGCCATAGACCGACGCACTCAGAATGCGCACCGGTAGCGGCAACTGGGAAAACCAAATCGCCAGCACGCCCCACACCGCCAAGAGAACCACCATGATCCCTATGATAAGCCGACTGAGCATCTCGCTTTTTCTCCACTATTCCCGCCGTGCCGAGAGCGCTCAAAAGACGCGCCCCCGGTGGCCTGCTGTGAGCACACCTGTTGACTACTCCTTCATTTTCTTGATTTCTTTTTCCGGATCCGGATCGGCTGCGACCGACTCATCGACTACGGGTACGGAACCCTTACCCTTCACATCAACGGGAAATCATAGGTCACCATTACCCGGCCATCACGGGAATACTGCTTGGCCCCTTCGTACTGATGAGCCAGACCATAACGCACCCGGAGCCGTAACCCAGTGAGATACGCCAACTTCGGCCGCCACTGGATATCGGCGTTCAGTTCGTTTTCACCGGGGAGCGGTGCCTTGGTGACCTGATCTACCTGGCCCCAGCCATGGGTCACCAAGGCATAGGCCGCAACTCCTTCAAGTCCGCTTTCGGAAAAATCATAGGAGACCTTTGCATACCAGGCGTTATACCCGGCTCCCTTGTAGTTGTTGATCATGGCGCTGGTAAACCCGGGATAACCGCTCCAGGGCTTCTGCAGGTCATACCCCCGGGAGTTCAAGGTATACGCCAGTGTCAGGATTGCGCCGGCATAGCTCAGGTCGCTCTTGACCCCGAACTGGTTGGTTGAAAAGCCCGTGCCGGTTAATAGTTCGCTCCCCACACTGCGCTGGTCCGTAAACTGCGCGGCCAGACGGATACCCAAACCATTGTCCAGATCTTTGGTAAAGCTGCCCTCGGTGTAGCCAATATTGATAATATCATTCGAATAATAGTCAACCGCCCCCAGCGAGAACCTGCCGGCAGTATAGAGCCCCCCCAGGACGGACACTCCCCGTTTCACCGTTGCCCCGGCCTTTTCCGACATCCAGATGAAGTTCTCCGAGGTTTTATCCTTGATCTTGGTGAAGTATCCCCCACCAAAGACCAACTGCGGCGCACCACCCGTCTCCCCCAGCGTCCCCTTGACAAAATAACCTTCAAAACTATAAGGGATGATCTTGCCGTCGTCCTTACTCAAGTAGGGTGTCTTATAATCCGCGTAGCGATAAAGATTGGCAACAACCTGATCAGTAAGCTTGATCCGTCCGTAGAGCTGGCCGAGAACCGTGATGCCGCTCTGGTCGGGTTGGAGCACCCCTGAACCGCCTGATCCCGCAGGCGCGTACAGCGGCTGCGACGTGTAGAGCGAAGCTCCGACACTGACCCGGTCAAGGAGCCACCCGGACCGGTAGTTAAGTGCGCCTCCCAGTGCCCATGCTTCACTGATGGTTGTCCCGTCATACTTGCTGGCTCGTGAGTAGTAGCTTCGCACCGAGAGATCCATCGTGGTGTCACGAAAAAAGGCCGGAGCATCCTTGAGCTGCCCCTTGATCCACGGTAAAACCCGGGGAAGACGACGAAATTTGACTTCGCCCAGCTGTTCCAGGGGACCGGTCACCTCATCCACAGACGAAGGAATCGGCTCGCTCTGGTCAATACTTTCTTCAGCACGGAGCGGCTCTGCCCACAAGAGGAGCCCGAGACAGCAGACAGCGGCAAGGGTGGTAAAACGGTTGTGCACTCGTTCAAAGTCCATTTCAGAGCCCGCCGCACGCAGTCTCCGGTTTCCATTGCTCAAAGGATTTACACGCCTCAATCAATGGATCGTCCGGTTACACATCCCCGGCACAGCCGGGAGTTTTACGATTGCTGCCCCCTCAAAGGGGGCTAACCGCAATCGATTAAAGTCAAAATCCGAGAAATTGGCATCTGTGGTAGAAAGCAGAGTTGATCATTTTTGTGGGGTGACGCATGTCATCGCCGCATAAGCAAAACTATGGTAGCCCCTCGGCAATGCCGGGGGGCTACCTATAGGAAATTATTTGACGGTGTACCCTTTTCCTTCCAAGCAGGCACCAAAAGCCCGGTTGTATTCCGCCCGCTTCTGGTCAGCCGCGGCGGTTTCTTTCTGGACAGCAGCCTGCTGCTCTTTCTGCCCCTTTTTTTTCTTCATCGCGCCGACGGTCCCGCCGGTAGCGGCACCAATGGCGGCGCCCTTGCCGGCGTCACCGGCGATAGCTCCCCCTACTGCTCCGACTGCGGCCCCTTTGGCAGCCCCTGACACGGCGCCTCCCTGGGGCTTGGTTGCTGCGGCAGCAGACGGTGCCGGGGCTTGCATCGGGTCAAACTTGGTCTGCTCTTTGGCCCACGAGTAACAGGAATATTTGTCTTTCTCCATCAACTCCTTGCTCTGCCCTTTGGCCGGGTAGATGATCGGCTCCGCGGCAAACGTCGGTGACGCCGACAGGGTTGCAACGATTGTTGCGGCAACGAACAGGTCCAAGGTACCAACGACATGTTTTCTGGTCATAATTTTGCTCTCCTTTTTCTGGTTAGTTCCAGCCCGACTGCTGGCAGTAAATGCTGTATAACGAACTATTGAGCATGATTCATCCCCCCGCATTAATGGTTACAACGGGTGCCCCCTCCTTCCCACCGGTTTCGGTGAGTGTCATGATGAACATGAGAAAGGAGAAGAATTTCTTGGACCGAAAATCCCGGTCATCGATCCAGAACCAGCGATCCCGGTAGGAGACGGAGGTGAAAGCATCCGCAGACTTTTCCCTAGAGCAGAGTATCCGGATCATGGTCCCCTTTATCCCCTCACTCTCCGGCTCCATGGTAGGACCAACCCGCTGTTCGGTCACATGCCCGGGAGGAACTTCAACGGTTGAAGAGATATCGCTGATTACTTCGAGAATCGAGCGGGTCTGGAGGGCAAGCTCTCCGTTCCCATCGGCCGTCGACCCGTAGACGACCTTGAACTCTCCTCCCTCTTCGTTGAGACCCAGCATCTGCCGGACGTCCCTGCCCATGGTTTCCAGCTCCGTGTCGGTGCGTTTGCGAAAGACCATGACCATGGCGTCCTGTTTGTCCGCCTCACCCGCAGGGAAACAGCACCTGACGCCTGGATATACCGCATCTTCTCCAGGAGAGCGTAGAAATCCGGATCGGCGCGCCGCATCCGGGCGGCGCCGCCGAACTGGTTCCGGATGCCGTTCATTGAGTGGACGAGTATCCGGAAGACCAGGTCAACCGGGTAGCCCCCCCTCCACCAGGGTCATGACCGTGGCAGGGGCCACGGGAGTCATCAGGCTCCGGGCGAATTTCTCCCCGGTCATGAGATTGTAGGTGATCGTCGGACGGTCGATATAGCTCCCGGCAACTCCCACAAGCTGGTTATTGGCGTTCGGCGGAAAGGACCAGCCAAATCCGGCGTTGACGTTGGACTGCAAAGAGTACTGGTTGATTACGGAGGCCACGTCCAGAAAGACCGGCGCATCTCCATACCGGATCTTGACGATGTTGAGAAGCATCTGTCGTTTCCACGAGTCGGAAATCGCCGTGGTGTATCCCATTGTCGGTTACCCAGGTCATAGATGAAATTCCCGATGGTGGCCTCGGAAGTTGCATTGAAGGTAGTGTAAAAACTTTGGTTGGCGGTGAGAATCTTCAGCTTGGAATCCAGGACCAGCAGCGGCTCGCGCACTGTTTCCACGATGTTCTCGGCATATTCCCGGGCATCCTGGACTTCAGCCGCCAACTCCTTCTGCGGGCTAATGTCGGTATGGATGACGACGACCCCCTTCCGGGAACCGAGTAATCTCGATGCCTGCATGACAAACCATCTCGGTCTGTCCGGAGAGTGACAGGAGTATTCCATGGAGAACCTCTCCTCTTCCCCTCCCAAGACCGCACGGATGCCGCGCATGGCAGCCGCGCCCCCTTCATCGTCTTCGCTGTCACCATCACGCGACTCCAGGTACTGCGAGCCGATATGGCAGGTCATGGCGCCAGTGTCACTGTTCTCAGTAGCAAAATTGCGCCATGATTCGTTTACGGCGACGATAACCCCCTGAGCGTCAAGCACCGCAATATTCGAAGAGAGCGAATCCATCACATTGGTGATGAACTGTTCACTCTCCTTGAGCTCAAGAGTCAGCTTTTCCGCAATCCGCTCTGCCCGGATGCGGGTGTTCAGCAGCGAGCGGGTCAGGGCAAACAGCAGGATGGTGAGAGCCACACCACCGACCATGGTAAGCCATCCGCTAATGTAAGCGGCAGAGAAGAAGTCGCCACCGGTCGGGGTAAAGCAGAGGGTCCAGAGTCGGCCATTGATCTGAATCTGTCGTGTGGAACGCTCTTTATTCAGGAACTTTTTGCCTGCAACAGAGGGGCTCTCATAGAGCAGCGCCTGGGGCAAAGGTTGCATGCCGTCAAAGATCTGAAGATGATACTCTTTCCCTTTTTCCAGTGCAGTGCGACCAAGTATTCCCAGCATCAGGTCATTCATCCGGTAAGGGCTGTAGACCCAGCCGCGGATCGCGGCGCGTCGTTTCGCCACCGTGTTGAGGGGGGCACCTTTACGGTAGACCGGAAGATACATCAGAGTACCGGCCTGCACGTCGGCGCCGGTTTCCTGAACCAGAACTACTTTGCCGGAGAGCGCGGCGTTATCTGCCTCCAGCGCCTGCTCCATGGCTGCCCGGCGGATCGGTTCCGAAAACATGTCATAGCCAAAGGCCCGCAGGTTGCGACCGGAAAATGGCTCAAGATAGATGATGGAGGAGTAGAGCTTACGGTCACCCTCCGGTTTCAGTCGGTACTCCAGAAACCCTTCGCTCCGTATTTCCCGGAGATGTCGGGCAAGCTGGTCACGGGGGATCAGCAGCGAAAAACCGATCCCTTGAATACCGGGGAGTTGCTGTTCCACCTTCAGCTGTTGGGTAAACAGCCGCCACTGTTCCCGGGTGACCTTCTCCGAGGCGTCAAACAACACCACGCCGCTCTGCAGGAGGCGAGTGTAGTCAGCGAGCCTGTCGATAATCCTGGTTTGAACCGCATCACACCGGGAAGTAAACTCCAGTCGAGCAATCCGCTCCTCGCCGGATTTTATGTAGAGGGTTGCCAGTGCGGTAAGCAGCAGGCCGATCACCAGGACTATCCAGGGAAGCCGATTCCGCAGTGCGGTCAAGTTGGCGGGTAACGCCGTGTGCGGAGTACTGTCCATGCCGGTATCGTCGGCTGTTGGTACGGTCATCATGGCCTCTCTTGAAAAGTTACTACCGTGGCTGGGGGAAACCCCTCAGATTTCCTCAGAGTTGGGGACTGCTTCCAGTTGGCGTTGTTTGTCAATTGGCGTGCCAGAGAAGAGTGGAGCAATAGAAACGTGTCAACAGTCTGATTGTATGGGTTAAATTGAAAGAATAGCGTGCGGGGCAAAGGGGAAATTGCCAACAATAGCCGCCATATTTGAAATAACTGTTGAATATGACGGGCTGTTTTTGCAGCCATCACAGTCGGTTTACTCAATGTGTCAACTATAACATGTTTGTCGCCCGGAGTTGCAGTTGGGTATTCACCCGAGCGTTAAGTTCAAGAGCGCGGAAGGACTTGGTGACGTAATCCACCGCTCCCAAGGCTCCCCCACGACGCCAGGGGGGTCCCACCCGAGGCCAGTTTCTGTATACTGGTTGTCCCCGGTATCCGCCACGTAGATGTTGCAGTTGCTCTGGATCCTGAAGTTCTCGCTCTGTCTTGATTCATCTGCGACCTGTTTCTGCGTTTTGACACGCGGCGCCGGAAGGTTGTCTTCTCTGGCCATGGTTCCATCGAAGGCACGCAGGGTCTTTTCAGCCTCTGCCTGCAGCAACCGATGGGTCTCCATTTCAGCCAGGAGTTCTGTGCGGCGGTTGTTGGCGATGAGCACTGTCTTTCCTCCAGATTGATTCTTCCGATGGACAATTCCGGCGGTTCACTACACCGATAGCGATTACTGTTATCAATATTTGTGCCAAACATCGGGCAAGGTAAAAAACATCCAACACTATGTAATATATAGCTAAAATAAGATTAATCCTTACCAATGAATTTAGTGGAAATGGTATGCTGTTTAAACGGGTGATGGTCACGTCATTTGGCGTACTCTCGCACGGTACCACATAGTTTAAAATCATGACGAGACAGTGATGAACTGCAAAGGTGTCGGTGGTCGAGTGCGCTTATTCGTGGTGCGGTGGCATTGGCAGGAGCTACCACTATGATTGCTCTCAATGCGGGAGTTACCACCAAGATAACGTAAATATTTGGTTAACCGCATGGGGTAAAAATGAGAGTTGCCCGACCTTATTGCCATGGGGGTATATCGTTGGTGGGGGGGGGGGGCAGCTGGGCTTCCCCCTCATTACTGTGCGGGTCAGGCGACATAAGTCCCCGTCTCAGCTTCGTGGGCTTGGCCGATGGCGGCGAGCCGGCCGACCACCTCATTTGCCTCTTCCTTTGCACGTTCGATATTCGTTGTCGCCAGTACAATCTTTTCAATTCCACTATCTCTTGGCACTGTGATATTGTCCTCATTCGTCGCCATCAATAGAAGCCACATCGCTGAGTTTATAGATCCAACATGACGAACACCCACGACCAAGACCGACCTCATCGCCCAGGTCGCAGAGAAAGCCAGACTCACCAAGAAAGACTGCGCCGTCAGCGAACGGGCCGCCAGGGAGGCCAAGAACCCAAAGACCGGCGAGAAGATTGCCGTTCCGGCCAGGAAGTCCGTGAAGTTCAAGCCTGAAGAGGTGCTGAAGGACGCCGTTAACTGAGATGTCGAGACCGCTGAAGGCTGACAATAGATAGGATTGGAGCACCTATGGTTGACGTGCGGCAACAGTACCAGGTCATTTTAGACACCATGGCCCAAGGTGTATTCTGCCATTTGGCGGATGGTTCTTTTGTGAATGTTAACCCGGCTGCTCTGGAGATGCTGGGGCTGGATAGCGACCAGGTTATGGGTCGAACACCATATCATCCCGAATGGCACGTCATCAATCAGGACGGGATCGACCTCACGCCTGACCAGCACCCTTCGGTGGTGGCCCTGCTGACGGGCGAACCGGTCAAGGATTATGTGATAGGAGTGTATAATCCCCGGCGCCAGGGCTTCGTCTGGATGAACGTCAACGCCACCCCCCTGTTTCGTGAGGCGGAAGAGCGGCCGTACCTGGCGCTCGTCACTCTCCACGATATCACCGAGCAAAAGCGGCTGAGCGACATCCACCTCGCCCGCCTCCACCTGTTCCAATTTGCCGAGACCCATACCCTTGAAGAGATTCTCGTGGCAACACTGGATGAGCTGGAACGGCTTACCGGCAGCCTCGTCGGCTTCTATCATTTCTACGACGCTGAACTGCAGGACCTGAACCTCCAAGCGTGGTCCACCCGGACCTCCCGCAACTTCTGCCGGGTCGAAGTGAAGGGAACCCACTACCCCATCGCCCAGGCAGGGATCTGGGTCGATTGCATCCAGGCCGGACAACCGGTCATCCATAACGACTATGCCTCGCTCCCACACCGCAAGGGATTGCCGGACGGCCATGCCCCGGTGCTTCGGGAACTGGTGGTGCCAGTGAAGAGAGGGGAGCGGGTCGTCGCCATTCTGGGGATCGGGAACAAGTCGGAGGAGTATACCGAGACTGATATCAGTACCGTCTCGCTCTTTGCCGACCTGACCTGGGACATTGCCGAGAAGAAGCGCACTGACGACCGCCTGTTGCTGGCTGCTCGCCGCTACGAACTCCTGGCGAATACCTCACTGGAAGCCTTTGTCGTCTTGACTCCGGAGGGGAAGATCTCCTTTGCCAACAAGGCCGCCTGCCGGATGTATGGTTACCGCCTGGAGGAGTTGCTGGTAATGAGTATTTGGGAGCTGGAGGCGGTAGAAAACGAGGAAGAGTTCAGACGGCATGCGGGACGGCTTATGGTGAGTGGCTATGACCGGTTCGAAACCCGGCACTACCGCAAGGACGGACAAGTCATCTATGTGGAGGTCAGCGTCAGCTTTCTTTCGGAGACCTCTGAGATCCTGGCGTTTTACCGGGACATCACCGAGCGCAAACATATGGAGGAAGCCCTGTTGCGAAGCGAAGAACGCTTCCGCAGCATCATGGAGCTTTCTCCGGATATTATCAGTATCATCACGGGAGATGGCGTTCTCACCTACAACTCTCCCGCCGCTCTGACCATCCACGGCTATTCGACAGAAGAGATGTCAGAGAGAAACACCTTTGGCCTGATTCATCCCGACGATCGATCAGACGTCAAAAATATTTTCCACATGATCCTGGAGGATCCATCGCGACCGCGAAGTGTTCAATACCGATACCGGAACAAAGATGGAACATACACGTGGATGGAGGCGATGGGCGCCAATCATCTTGATAATCCGAGCATCAATGGAATTATCACCATTTCAAGAAACATTACCGTGCGCAAGCAGTCCGAAGAGACACTGCGGCAAGCCAGAGAGGCGGCCGAGGCCGCCAATCAGGCCAAGAGCCAGTTCCTGGCCAACATGAGCCATGAGATCCGGACCCCTATGAACGCTATCATCGGCCTGGGGCACCTGGCACTCCAGACAGAGTTGACGGACAGGCAGCGGGACTATCTGGACAACATCACCTTATCGGCCGAAGGACTCTTGAGATTATTGAACGATCTGCTGGATTTTTCCAAGATAGAAGCGGAGAAACTGGAAATTGAAAAATCCACCTACTCGCTTCTGTCAATCATGGAAAAGTCGTTGGGCCTGGCAGGGGTCGGGGCGTCGGCCAAGGGGCTACAGCTGCGCCTGGGTTACGACCCGGATATCCCGGAATATCTGGTGGGCGATCCTCTCCGTCTTGAGCAGGTTCTCCTCAACCTGCTGGGTAATGCCGTCAAGTTCACCAGCTCGGGTACTGTGGGCCTTACCGTCACTCCCGTGATGGAAGAGGGTCGAGAAATAACCCTCGAATTTTCAGTGAAGGACAGCGGCATCGGGATGACTGCGGAACAGGTCGACGGTATTTTCAAGCCGTTCACCCAGGCGGATAGCTCCATGACCCGTCGTTTCGGGGGAACCGGCCTGGGGCTCAACATCAGCAAACGGCTTGTGGAACTTATGGGTGGAGAAATCCGGGTGGAAAGTACGCCGGGAAAAGGGAGCTGTTTCTCCTTTACGGTCCATCTTGAGCGAGGCTCGGCGCCAGCGGTAGTCGCTCAATGTGAGCTTCAACGTGACACGCTGATGGCGGTACTGACCGGGAGACGGATCCTGGTGGTTGATGACCAGTCGCTGAACCGGCAGATACTTCAGGAGCTTTTGGAACAGGTGGGAGTCAGCGTTGTTGTTGCAGAGCATGGTCGGCAGGCGTTGGACGTTATAGCCCAAGCTGAGGGTAAGTTCGACGCCGTATTCATGGATCTACAGATGCCGGAGATGGACGGCTACGAAGCAACCAGGTTGCTTAGAAAAGAGTGGTCAGCCGTCGCACTCCCCATCATCACCATAACGGCCCATGCCGGCCGGGAGGAGCGGGAACGCTGCCTGCTGGCCGGGATGAACGACCATCTGACCAAGCCGGTCAAACCGGAGCGGCTTTACGCCTGCCTCATGAAATGGGTAAAGAACGGTCAATGGCACGATACATCGGCTCTGGCCTCTGTTCCGGAGGGGAGCGTCAAGCTGCCGGAGAGCCTGCCGGGGCTGGATCTTTATGCCGGGCTGACGCTGTTGGGGGGAAACACGGCCCTGTACCGCAAGCTTATCATCGAATTCGGCCAGAGCCAGGAGGCCCGGATGGCCGAACTCAAGGCAGATATTGGAGCCGGCGAGCTGGAGCAGGCGGGAATAAAAGCTCATGGCCTCAAAGGGGTAGCGGGGAATATCGGTGCTACCACCGTGTATGCTCTTGCCCGTGAACTGGAACGGGCCTGTACCCGAAACAGTGTGACAGATACAGCACTTCTCCTCCCCATGCTGGAGCAACGGATGGCGGAGTTGTCAGTTGCAGCAGCGATACTTGCAGGAGGAGAGCCCCTTAAACAAGAGATTACCATCTGTGATTTAAATACTGATGCCGCCTTGGCCGTTATCAAGGAACTCATCCCTATGGTTCAGCAGCATGACCTGGAAGCTCAGGAGCACAGTGAATTGCTGTCCGAGCTGTTGGCCGGAACGGAGTTGGAACAGCAGGCAGTGGCTCTAGCCGACAGTTTCAGTCGAGTGGACTTCCGAACTGCGGAGCGACTGCTGGAAGAGCTTACCGCTTCGATTATGCTTCGGGTGACACATCCTTATGTCTGACCCGGTAGTTCTCCATGACTTGACTACCCCATTCAATTCTTCAGGAACTCTGCTGATAGCCAGTTCCAGAGAAGCCAAACCTTCTATCTCGCGCTTGGAGGGTTTTTCTTCCTCTTCCCCATCCTCGCCCTCCACGGTGCCCTTGAGGGCCGAGCTACCACGGCTGCGCTCCCCAGTGGTCAGTGTGAGCCGTAACGCTCCGGCGGGAGGGATCGATGCATGGGTCCTTGACGGCTTATCTACTGGGTTACTCCCGCTGCATTGGCGACACCGCTGACCTCACCGTCGACTTCGACTAAATAGCGTTAAAACAACGAAATATCGTCAATACCAGGTCAATCTTCGACTCTCTTCTCACTAAAAAACGAAATAAAACGATTGGTTACGACTTTACCGTACGTCTATATAATTGGCATGAATAATGCTAACTGATATTTGCGACGGTAACTCCTTCAAGGTTCCTACTGGCCCCACCCGCCGCGAATTCCACTTCTTCTCAGTTGATCACGGAGCAGGCCATGAGCCGAATGGATTATCCAGACACTAAACCCCGGCAATCCTGGTCAGGACAATCTCCAGTCAGCAGGGAACGGGCCACGGTAATAGGAACTGCCATACTCCTGGCGCTTCTCGGTTATCTTGGCAACACTCTGGCGCTGCCGCTGGGCTACAGTCTCGATTTCCTCTTCGGGCCCGTGTTCGGTCTCATGGCCGTGCGCCTGCTGGGGGTGCGCTATGGCGTTACCGTTTCGCTCATTGCCGCCAGCCATACCTGGTTTATCTGGAACCATCCCTATGCCATCATCATCCTGACGGCAGAGGCGCTTTGGGTTGGAGTTGCGCTCCGGCGGGGCCACCGCAACCTGTTGCTGCTGGATGCCTGTTACTGGCTGCTGCTGGGGATGCCGCTGGTGTTCCTGTTCTATGGCGGGGTGATGCACCTGAGTGAGTCAGGTACAGTGGTTATTGCCCTGAAACAGGGGGTGAACGGTATCACCAACGCCTTACTTGCCACCATCCTGTTGAACCATACCCCGCTGCGGCGGTGGATGCCCGGAGCGGACGCCGGACCTCCCCCCTATGCGACCGCGGTATTCAATCTGGCTGCGGCCTGCATGATGCTCCCCGCCCTTGCCCTGATGCTCATGGCGAATCAGCGGGAGAGTAGCCGGATGCAAGAGTTGATCATCCAGGATCTGGTGGCGGAGGCCAAAGAAAGCCAGACCATCCTGGGATCGTGGCTGACCCAGCATCTGAACGCGATCCGTTTTATCGCAAACCTGGGGAACGGTGAGCCTCTCGCCCCAACGCCGCATCTGCAGGAGGAGTTGAACCATGTCCGGCTCCTGTTGCCCGACTTCAGCACCGTATTCATCGGCAACGCCACCGGCACCACCGTTGCCTTCTCCCCGGCGGTTAACGGCCGGGGAGAATCGACCCTCGGGATCAATTTCAGCGACCGCCAGTATTTCAAGCAGTTGACCGGGACCCTGCAGCCGGTGATCTCCGAGGTCTTCATGGGGCGGGGGGGGGTCTATACTCCGATCTTTACCATCAGTGTCCCGGTAGTAACCAAGGGGCATCTCAGTCATTTCGGGCTGGGGTCCATCAACCTGGAGCATCTTGAACAGCTGTTCCATCCGACCCATGACGGCCGGGAAATTTTCCTGACTCTCCTCGACCGCAATGGCCGGGTCGTGATCAGTACTGACAAACTCCGGAAGCCGCTGGACCTCCTCACCGACAGTGGGGCCAGTTACCACCGACTTACTCCGGAAGTCTCCTTACGGATCCCTGACCTAAAAAAACAGACCACCAAGATGACACAGTGGCATGGGGCCAGTTACTCAATCCGGCAACCGATTTCCGACACCCCCTGGACGCTCCTGCTCGAATGCCCGGTCCTACCGCTCCAGCAGTATGCCTACCAGTCGGCCACCCGCAATCTGGAACTGGTGGCGGTACTCTTCGCTGCCATGCTTGGCGCAGCGACCCTGGTCAGCCGGCATCTGACCCAGCCGCTGGCCCTGCTGGCTACGGTTTCGCGGGATGTTCCGGAGCGGATCGACCGAGGCGAGGCGATTCACTGGCCGGTAGCTCCAACCCAGGAACTGGCCAATCTGACTGATAATTTCCGGTTGACTGCCAACTCTCTCAGGGAACGGATCGACCATACTCGGCTGGAGAACGTCCGCCTGGATGAGCAGGTACAGGCTCGCACCGCCGAACTGGCCCAGAGCGAACAGTGCTTCCGCTCCCTGTTCCATGAACATTCTGCGGTTTTTCTGCTGATCGAGCCAGTATCGGGTGCCATTGTCGATGCCAACGCCAGCGCGGCTCACTTCTATGGACACAGCGTAGCTAAACTGCGAGTCATGAACATCGGCAACATCAACCTCCTGCCGCCGGACAATGTTGCTGAACTACGTCACACGGCTGAAACCTACGACCGGAACAGTTTCCTGTTTACCCACCGCCTGAATGACGGCACGGTGCGCCTGGTCGAGGTCCACTCCTCACCGATTACAGTCAACGGGCAACTGCTGCTCTTCTCCATCATTTCCGATGTCACCGATCGGGAGAGTGCGGCCAGGCAGTTGCGGGAAAGCGAAGAGCGCTTCCGGACCGTTTTTGAAATGGCGGCCGTGGGCATTGCCCGGTTAAAGCCCTCGGGTGAACTCATTGAGGCCAATGACCAGTGTTGTCGGATCTTTGGCTACCCCAGGTCTGAATTATTGGGCAAGAGCTTCCTGGACCGAACCTATCCCGACGACCTGGCTGCCACCGAACAAGCCGTGGCACAGTTGCTGTCCGGCGAAGTGGCAACCATTACCCTGGAAAAACGCTATGTTCAGAAGTCTGGTGCCATCATCTGGGGACTGACCACCGCGACCCTGTCCCGTCACGATAACCCGGTAGACCGATATATTGTGGGCGTCGTGAAAGACATTACTGCCAGAAAGAACCTGGAACGACAACTGGAACAGCTCAGCCGGGAGCAGCGCGTGATCCTCGACACCTCCACCGTAGGCATCGCCATGATCTGCGAGCGACGCCTGGGGTGGGTCAGTGCCGCCATGACCAGAATCTTCGGTTATCCTAGGGAAGAGCTGACCGGGAAGTCCACGAAAGAGTTGTTTGTTAGCGCGGCAGAGTACGATCGGGTGGGAGCAGAAGGGTATCCGCTCATAATGCAGGGGAATGAATACCAGACCGAGTGCCGGCTGCGCCATCAGGATGGACGGTCGATCTGGGTCCACATGGCAGGACGGATCATCAATCCCGAGGATTTTACCCAAGGGAGCGTCTGGAGCTACGAAGACATCACGCTCAGGATCATGCAGGAACAGCTGCACCGGGAAGATGAAGGCAGGCTCCGCTCTCTGCAGATACGACAGACCACCATCTTCCGGAATTCGCCCGACTTAATCGCCATCTCCGAACAAATTTCCGGCCGCTTCCTTGAGGTAAACGAGGCCTTTGAACGGATCATCGGCTACCGCCGGGAGGAGGCTTTGGGGCGCACCTCCCTGGAGTTGGGAATCTGGGAGAACTGGGAGCTGCGGCGCCAGATGCTGGCTGCCCTGGGAGATGATCCACGGCTGATGAACTACGCAACCAAACTCCGGCGCAAGAGTGGGGAGCTCTTCCCGGTGCTGATGTCGCTGGAACAGAGCGAGTTGGACGGAAAATCCTGCCTCATTTTCAGTGCCCGGGACATCACGGAACAGGAGCAGGGCAAGGAGGAGTTGCTCCACGCACGTAACGTCGCCGAGGCGGCCAACCGGGCCAAGAGCGAGTTCCTGGCCAACATGAGCCACGAGATCCGGACCCCCATGGCCGCCATCATCGGCCTGAGCGACCTGACTCTGGAGACGGCGCTGGCGCCGGTTCAGCGGGATTATCTGGAGAAAATAACCGCTTCCGCGCACTCTCTGCTCGGCATTATCAACGACATCCTCGATCTTTCCAAAGTTGAGGCCGGAAAGCTCAGCCTCGAAATGGTGGATTTTTCACTCTCAGCAAGTTTGGAAAAGGTGGCCAACATCATCACCTGCCAGATTACAGCCAAGGAGCTGGAGTATCGCGCCATAACCGCCCCGGATGTCCCCCGGTATCTCCATGGGGATCCGCTCAGGCTGGAACAGGTGCTGCTCAACCTGCTGTCGAACGCCGTCAAGTTTACGCATCAGGGACGTATCGAACTCGCCATCAACCTGGTCGAAGCCACGGCAGAACGACTCGTGCTGGAGTTCCGCGTCAGCGATACCGGTATCGGTCTCTCACCGGAACAGTCTGTAGCGATCTTTGCTCCGTTCACCCAAGGAGAAACCTCCACGACCCGCCAATACGGAGGGACCGGACTGGGGCTCAGTATCTGCCAGCGGCTGGTGACGCTCATGGGGGGAGAAATCCAGGTGGAGAGCGAACCGGGAAACGGAAGCACCTTCAGCTTTACAGTCAGCTTACTACCGGCTTCGGCTCCGGAGCAGTCGGCGCCGGCGCTGGAATGCAGCGACCTTCGCGTCATCGAGGGGGCACGGCTCCTGCTGACGGAGGACAACCCTATCAACCAGCAGATCGCCCGTGTGCTGCTGACCAATGCCGGTTTTCAGGTCTTGGTGGCGGCTAACGGTCTGGAGGCGGTGGAACTGGCCATGCATACCGCCACCCCCTTCGACTTGGTATTAATGGATCTCCAGATGCCGGTGATGGACGGTTACGAAGCGACCCGTCGCATCCGGCAGAAGTTCTCTTCCGAAGAGTTACCGATCATCGCCATGACCGCCTACGCCCTGGCCGAGGAGCGGCAAAAGTGTCTGGATGCGGGGATGAACGATCATCTGGCAAAGCCCATCGATGTTGCACAGCTTCATGCAAAGCTCTGTCGCTGGGTCAAGCCCCGGCCTGGAGTGCCTGAACTGCTGGAGGTGAAAAGCGACCCTGCCGTTTCTGCACCTGGTTTTAAGGCACTTCCCGGGATTCGCACCGACGAGGGGTTGGCCCGCTTGGGAGGTAATAAGACGCTCTACTGGGCACTGCTGCGCCGCTTTGCCCGTGAGAACCGTCAGGTTGTGCCACAGCTCACTACCCTGATGGCCTCTGGCGATCTGGCCGACGCTCGCCAGGTGGCACACACCCTCAGGGGGGTAGCGGGAAATCTGGGGATTGCAGAACTCGCCGCCACGGCGGCGGCCCTGGAAACAGCACTCATCCGGGAGGATACGGCTAAAGCCCGTGGCCACATGGCGGAGCTGGAAATACGGTTGACCTCGGTTCTGGCAGGTATGGCAGAACAGGAACTGTCGCTCCCGGCTGCGTCACGATACTCCGGAGAGCTCCCACCCCCCGGGGAGTTGCCGGCGCTGAGCGAGGAGCTGACCCGACTGATGCTGCTGCGCAATCTCTAGGCACTGAAGCTTTTTGCCCGGCTGCAGATGACCCTGGAGCTGCGCTGCCCGGCGGAAACGGTACAGCAGCTGACCAACTGTATGGAACAACTGGATTTTGCGGGAGCCACGGGATATTGGGCCGAGTGCATGCCGCTTCTGGACGAGAGCAAATCATGAAAAAAGCGCACAGTGAACAATAGGAGCCGCAGATGGCGTCATCCCACCTTATCAAAGCCCTGTTTCAGACGATCCCCGACCCGGCCTGGCTGGAAGATCCGGAAGGAGTCTATCTCGCCTGCAACACCCGGTTTGAAGAGCTTTTCGGAGTTGTTGAGGCTGAGCTGGTCGGACGGACGAATGACGACTTCGTCTCGGCCATTCAGGCGGATTCGCTTCTGGCAGATGATCCGGTGGCCAGCGGAACCGAGAACAATGAATGGTGGCGGAGCTTTGCCCGCGGGGGGGAGCATGGGCAGTTCAAGACCATCAAGAGTCCGTTCTACGATGACCAAGGAAAGCTGCTGGGGGTCATCGGTATCGCCCGGTATATCGGTCGTCAGCCCGGGGAGGGGGAACTGATCGTCGAGGGGTTCTCTGAAGAGATTACCCGCCGGGAAGAGGATGAGGAAAAACGGGAAGAGGCTGGTCAGCCACTTTGTCTAATACCCCCATACCCGGTAGTCCGAGACGCCTGGCCACCGAAGAGCGCACAGCACGTGTATCAAGCCGTTCACCCTCAATAGCTGACGTTTTCACCGTCTCCTCGGCTAGTCACGAACTGACCAAAATCGACAGAAAACGGCGGGAATATAATTCATAATAGCGCAACATGGGGTATGCCACATGAAGAGCACTGAAAAACGGTACAACGCTTTTTCCGACCGACTCAAACGGGAGTTCGGTTGTCGCGTCCACCGGATAGGGGTGGACGCCGGGTTTACCTGTCCCAACCGGGACGGGACGGTAGGAACCGGCGGTTGCATTTACTGTGGCGGTCGAGGGTCGGGCTCTCATGGGATACTGCCTGAGCTTGGGGTGAGAGAGCAGGTGGAGCATGGCAAGGAGATCATGGCCCGTAAGTACAAGGCCCGGCGGTTCATCGCCTATTTCCAGGCGTACTCCAACACTCACGCTCCGGTTGACCGGCTGCGGCGCCTCTATGATGAGGCTCTGGCTTCTCCTGACGTGGTGGGGCTCATCGTCGGAACCCGTCCCGACTGCCTCCCCCCCGAAGTACTCGACCTATTGGGGGAGTATGCTCAAAAAACCTGGTTCTGGCTGGAGCTGGGGATGCAGTCCCACCTGGACCGGACCCTGGAGTATCTGGGACGGGGACATGATTTTCGAACGTTCGAAGAGGGGGTTCGGCGGGTGAAAGGGGCGGGGCTACGGCTCTGCTGTCATCTGATGCTCGGCCTCCCCGGCGAGACGAGGGAAGAGATGCTGGCAGGAGCGGACACCCTGAACAGTCTCGGTGTGGATGGGGTGAAGCTGCACCTCCTTCATATCATGAAAGGAACCGAGCTGGAACTGCGCTACCAACGGGGTGAGGTGGGAGTCATGGAGCGTGACGACTACGTGGGCTTGGTCTGCGACTATCTGGAGCGGCTGGAGTCAGGCATCGTCATCCAGCGACTCACCGGCGACGGCGGCCGTGATCATCTGGTAGCCCCCCTCTGGTCGCTGAAGAAATTCGAGGTTCTCAACGCCATCGATGCGGAGCTGGAGCGGAGAGGAACGAGGCAAGGAGCTAAAATAAATGATGAATTACGAATTACGAATTCGAACCCTGAACCCTGAACTTAGAACCTAGAACCTAGAAATCAGAACCCCGTACCTCGAACCCGCTTTAAAAAGGGTACCCCAGCCCCACGAACACCGCAGGACCTTCGTTGCCGAACCCGATGTCCACCCGGCCGACGATGTTTGGCCGGACCGTGGCCCGAAAGCCGATGCCGGGGTTCAACTCGAAATCACGGGTACTTATGGTGTCGAGTGATTTCGTAATGGCGCCAAGGTCGATGAACGGCGCCAACTCCCAGTCGGCGGTCACGTTGAAGATCTCCCAACGGAAGAGCCTGATCCTTTCCTCAATATTACAGAGGAAGTAAGTGCTGTCGATGAAGCGGTTCCGGCCATATCCCCGCAAGCTGTTCTCCCCCCCCAGGATGCTCCGCTCCAAAAATGGGACTGAATTTCCCAGTGTCTGATTCCAGGCGATCCGTCCTACCGAGATGAAGCGGGCGTCATCGAGAGGGACGTACCCTTTGAGCTCGGCGTCGAAGTGACGGTAGTCGGCGCTGCTACCGAGGAACTGGGCGCTCACCTCCACGCCGGCCCGAACGTACACCCCGGTGGTCGGCGCCATTGAGGAGTCCAGCGTGTTGTAGACAATGGCGAGTTTCTGGGCATGGGTGGTGAAGCCGTTGATCCCCGGAACCTGGTGCGCAGTGAACTGATCCCGGATGTTGGGGATGTCGGTGACCGCCCCCTGACCGATTGAGACTTGGCGGAACCGCTCCCCGAGCAACAGCTGCAACCCCGTGAGCAGCTCGTATCCCCCTGACACGGTGAAGCCGTATTCGATGTCACCGTAATTTGTTTCGTCCTGTTTTTTGCTGTGTTCGAAACCGTAGAACCGTGCGGAGCCGTCATCGAAGCCGTAGAGCCAGACATTTGCTTCGATCCTTGGATCGTGAAAGAGCTTGTCGCGAAAGTGCAGTTCGTAGTCGCAGTTGACCTTAGTGGATTGGGAGAGGTTTATGTCCCAGGAACGGTCGGGAGTGGGGTAGAAGGCGCCGTAGAGGGACGCGGTATACCCGAAATTTTTGTTCCAGTTTACCTGGGGCGCCAACAGGGTGCTCGCTTCGTCCTTGCTGTTGTGGAGCAGGAACGCGGTGATTGCCCCGGCGGTGATCCCTTCGTTGGGGCTGGAGGCGATGACCGGAAGCGGGATGCTGACCGTCTTGACCAGATCACCGAAGCTCCTGTCCACCAGAGGGTACGGAAGGTCGCTCTTCGGAACCATGGTGGTGCAGGCCGAAAGTACCAGCGACACTCCCGCGAGAAGGGATGAGGCGCTGACCCGGGCGGAGACGCAGGTGCGGAGGAGCCGAACGGGAAAAAACGGCGCACCGGATCCCGTAGGTGAGCGAGAGGCGGTGCGCCGCATATTTATTGGAAACAGCTGCACAAGAGTTCATTCTCCCTGTTGATCGTGTCGGAACCGGATGCTGCCTCTGCTATTTCAATCGGGCCTTCAGCAGGTCGCCCAGGGAGCCCAAGGAACGGGAAGCTCCTTCCGCAGCTGCCTTGCGATAATCGACCAGCTCTGCTTCGGCCTGACTCGCCGCCCGGCTCGCTGCGGCCAGGGAGAGAGAGATGCGCCGGCTCTCCCGGTCGATGCTCTCGACTTTGACCTCGACGGACTCCCCTTCCGTGAGAACTTCACGGGGATGGTTGATCCGTTTGCCGCTGCCGAGCCGGGAGATGGGGACCAGTCCATCGACCCCCTCGCCGAGGGTGACGAAGGCGCCGAAGGTGGCCAGCCGCACCACGGTGCCGGTGACGTAGGCCCCTTCAGGGAAAGAGCCGACCGCCTCTTCCCAGGGGTCGGGGAGGGTATCCTTGAGGGAGAAGGAGAACTTCTCCTTCTCCCAGTCAAGGGATTTGACCTTTACCTCGATCTCCTGCCCTACGGTGAGCCGTTCCCTGATGTCCGCCACCCGGCCCCAGCCGACCTCGGAGATGGGGAGGAGTCCATCGATTCCGCCGACGTTGATGAAGGCGCCGAAGTCACGGAGCGAGGAGACCGTTCCGCGGACCATCTGCCCCACAGTGAGAGTCTCCTTGAGAGCCTCTTTTTCCCGAAGGCGCTCCTCTTCCAGGATCGCACGGCGGGAGACGACGATGTTACGCCCCCGTTCGGCATACTCCGAGATCCGGAAGGAGAGCTGCTTGCCCACGACCTCCTCCGCCGCGACCCGCCGGAGGTCGATCTGGGAAAAGGGGCAGAAGGCGCGGATAGAGCCGCCGATCTTGATCTCATACCCCCCCTTGATCTCCTTCTCCACCACTCCTTCCACCGGAATCCCGGCGCGCCACGCCTCTTCCAGTTGGGCAGAGCCTGCGCTCCCCCCCCCGACCTTGGTGGTGAAGCGGAGTTCGTTGCCGCTGGCCGCTATGAACCAGGCGGTCACGCTCTCCCCGATCCCCACGGTCAGGTTCCCCTCGGGATCGAGCAGCTCTTTACGGTCGAGGACCCCCTCCCCTTTCCTTCCTGTATCGATAAAGACCCAGTCACCGCTGATGGAGAGGATTCTTGCTGTCACCTTTTGTCCCGGTTCCAGCCGGCCCGGGTCGCTGTAGCTTCGGGCAAACAGCTCCGCAAAGCTCTCTTCTTCGGTGCTCTCTTCCTGCTCAGTCGTCTCTGTCGTCATTAGTGCCGTCACCTCGTCATGATTGATGAATTCATCCGGCCGCACTGCGGTGGAAGGGCCACACAATAGATGAGCGGACGCCGGTTGTCAACTCTTCCTGAAGCCCGGCAGGCGGGGAGCGCCACCGGTTTTTTACATGATGAGGCGGCTCCTTGACAACCGGGAAATGTTCATTATCTTTTTCCTACACCGGGATGCCCGGCGGTCGAAATTTTAGGGAAAGGAGGAAATGATCATGGCAAGTTGGGATATGTTTCGCGAACTGGATACCTTGAGACGGGAACTCGACGCGGCTTTTCGCGGCGTCGGAAACGGGCGGCTTTTTGCCCCCACATTCCTCGGCGGCGGGGGACGGTTTCCCCAGGTCAATCTCAGGGAAGACAACGACCATCTCTATGTGGAAGCGTTGGTTCCCGGTGTTGATCCGGCAGAGCTGGAGATGACGGTCATGGGGAAGACCTTGACCGTGGCCGGAGAGCGGCAAGAGTTCGCCTCCGGCGATGGGGCATACGCGTGGCACCGGAACGAGCGAGGGGTCGACCGATTCCAGAGGAGCATCGAGCTGCCGGGTGAGATCGACAGCGGCTCGATAGCCGCGACCTGCCGCAACGGGGTGCTGACGGTTACCGTGGCGAAGGCGGAGTCGGCCAAGCCGAAGAAGATCGCGGTGACGGTCTCGTGATCTAAAACCTTGGGGTCGGGCAGGTTACCAGTTACGTAAGGAGGAGGCTGACATGGCGGAAAAAACCATAACCACTCCCCACGAGGGGAGCGTAGCCAGACAGGAAGAGATCCGGTCGCAGGAGCAGTACAGCCGTCCCGCAGTGGACATCCTGGAGTCGGAAGAGGGACTGACCATCGTCGTCGACCTGCCGGGGTGTCCTAAGGAAGGATTGGGGATCGCCTTGGAGAACGGTGTCCTGACCATCGAAGGGGCTCCGGAAGAAGAGGGTGTCCAGGGAGGAGAGGTGTATCGGGAGTTCCGGCTCTCCCGCTTCTACCGACAGTTCCAGGTTCCCGACGAGATCGATCAGGAAAAGACCACGGCTGATTTTAGCCACGGCGTGCTGACCCTCCGGCTCTTCAAGGCCGAGGCGGCAAAGCCGCGCAAGATCAGCGTCCTGGCTGCCTGAGAGAGGACGCCTCACCGCAGCCGGAGTCGCGGCGCACTCCGGCAAAAGAAAAAAGGTCCCTGAGTAATCAAGGGCCTTTTTTCATGATATATGGACAGTCGTTGACAATTTCATCCAAAAAAAACCGTCCGGGTGGTATGATGCGCCCTTAAACTGCCTTGGGGGCGCGATGGCCCCGTAACTCCCCGAGAGCAGAAAAGGAGCCATGTCATGGAACTGGTGGAAAAGGGATCGGATGGAGTGGTTGTAGTCGCCATGATCGGCAAGATGGATGCGGTGACTGCCCCGGAGTTCACCCGATGGTTCGAAGGGCGGATCGAATCCGGCGGCAGGAGTTTCGTTGTCGACTGCGCTGGCCTCACCTATGTAAGCAGCGCCGGTCTTCGCGGCTTTCTCACCGTGGCCAAGCAGGTCAAGGCTCTCCAGGGGCGACTCGTGATCAGCGGCCTCTGCGGTGTTGCCCGGGAGGTGTTCCAGATATCAGGCTTCCTCTCCCTCTTCGAGACGTACCCCACCGTGGAAGAAGCCGCTCCCCGCACCTAGATTTTCGAGGAAATTCCTGACGAGGAGTGCGCGTGTCGCGAAACAGCTTATCCGATCGCCTGCTCCCCCTCTCCCTGGTCATGGGGCCGTTTCTCTGCTCGGTGGATGCCACGGCCCTGTTCACCGCAATGCCGGTGCTCGCCCGGCAGCTTGACACCACCCTGTCGCTGGCGTCGCTGACCTTCGTCCTCTACACCCTGATGTTTGCCGGTCTCATCCTCCCCCTCGGGTGGCTGATGGACCGCACCGACTGTTTCCGTCTGCTCCGGATCGGGTATCTGCTGTTCGGGGTGGGCTCCCTGGCCTGTATGGCGGTGGAGAGCATCATTCCGCTCTGCGCGAGTCGGATGTTGCAGGGGGTTGGCGGCGCCATCCTCTACTCCGTGACTCCGGTGCTGGTACGGCGCGCCGTGCCGGCGGCATACCAGGAGCGCAACTACTCCCGAAATGCCGTGGCCGCACAGTTGGGGATCCTGGTCGGTCCCCCTCTGGGTGGTTTGATAACGACCTTCTGGGGATGGGAGTGGATCTTCGGCCTGAATCTGCCGCTGGTGATCTTGGGCATCCTGCTGATCCGGGGCAGGACCGCCCTGCCGGATCGGGAGTCGGCCCGTACTCCCCTGGACCTGAGCGGTGCACTCCTCTCATTCCTCTCCTGCGGGTTCTGCATCGTGACCCTCAATCAGGGAAAGGAGCTAGGGTGGAGCTCTTGGCCGATCCTGCTGGCTGCTTCCGGTTGCGCCGTCTCTCTGCTGCTGTTTGTCCGGAGACAGCTCACCACGCCGCACCCGCTGATCTGCCTGGGACTGTTGAGTAACGGTCCCTACCGCACCGCCGTGCTGACCGCCTGCACCGGTGTGATGGCCGGTGGTGGCCTGGCATTTCTCTATCCGTTTTTTCTGACCCAACGGGCCGGGCTCTCCGTGGCCCAGGTCGGCCTGTTTCTCGCCATCGAGCCGACCTGTTCGGTGCTTTTGGGGAGTTGCGCCGTTGGGGTCACCGCCCGCCTCGGGTATCTACCGGTCATTACCGGCAGCATGGGGGTGCGTCTCCTGGCTGCGCTGTTTCTGGCTGCCATCTCCGGCATGCCGCTACTGGTTCCGGTGGGGGTAGCCTTTGCCCTGGCAGGAGCTTCCACCGGGTTGCAGTATGGTCCGCTTACTTCCCGGATCATGACTGTGCTCCCTGCGGAGCGAGTGGGCGCCGGTGGAGCGCTCTTTTCCCAGTCACGTTTGATGTCTCAGATGATGGGGGTGCTGCTGTTTGAGACCCTCTATTCCGAGCTGCATGACCCGGTAATCAGGGGCGCCGTGGCGCCGTCAGGGAGCGTTGGCGGCTTCCGGGCGGTTTTCTTGCTGGCGGCCTCCCTGTTGCTGCTTGCGGCCGCGTTGTCCCGCGGGCTGCAGGAACCGGAACCGCTCCTGTAGGAACTCACCGTAAACAAGGAAGGATCAATCATGGAGTGCACCTCTTCTTCAGCCGGGGCCCGACAGCTCCTGCTGGCCCATTCGGTCAGTCTCAACCTGTTTGCCGCCACCCGGTTCCCGGAACTGTTGATCTCGCTCCTCCTGTCAAATCTCCTCTCTCCAAATCTGCACGATCTGACCCGCTATCTCGACCCTCGGGAGCATGGAGGGGAGCTGCGGAGCCTGCACCGACTGCTGCAGAAGCGGTTCTTCCATCCTCTGCAGCGGGACTTCGGCGTCATCTGGGGGCTGCAGGAGCGGGAAGGGCTCCATGACCCTGAGGAGTTGGCCGCCTGTGACTACGCCATGGAGATGATCCGGCGGGGGTTTCGTCACGTGCCGGCTGAGCATCCGTGGCTGCAGGTGATGCTGGAGTTGCTCGACCAGGGGCTGTTTCCCCGGTACACGTACCCCCTGATCGAACTGGTCAAGGCGCAGAAAGAGCTGGTTCCCACGCGCAACAAGCAGGCCCTGGGGATAACTTGCTGTCTCGACGAGTGTCTGATCATCGCTGCCCTTGCTCTAGCAGCCGGCTACTGCCGGCTGGAAGACATAGTGCTGGCGGGCTCCCCCTTTCATTACACCCTTTTTCTCTTCCCCGAGGGGAAGGCCGGGGGGTGGTTCAATGCCAGGCGAGATCTGTTTGACGCTGAGACATTTCGCCCCCTCTCCCCGCAGCAGTCCGAAGAGCTGTTCTACGGCACGATCTATCAGTGTGACCGGATCATCACCTCCCGTGGCCACTGTCTGCTCCGGAGCGAGAGTGCGACCATCACCCCTGCCGCCATGGGAGAGGTGGCGGCGCGGATCGCCGGGTTACTGGGGGTGCTGCCAGAACCGATCAGGGAGGCGGTGCGGATTGCCGGAAACGCCGGGGGGGAGGGGTATGCAGGGGTTGAGCCGCTCTCCGCCCTGCGGGGGTATGCCCCGGAGCAGCTGGAAGCTGCACTCCGTCAGGCGGCGGCTGCCGGCGCCGTGGTGGCAGAGGCGGCCCTCTACAGCTTCAGGCATCCGGAGGTGACGGATCTTGAGCCGTATCGGCTGGCCGCCCTGCGCGGGTTCCGTTCCTATATCCGGGCCGGTGAGATCTTCTCCGTTGAGGAGGCGGTTGAGTGCGCCGCACGGATCGAGGGATCGAAATCCATCCTGGGAGAGGGGAGCGGCCGGTTCGCCCTGCCGGATGAAGTTCTTGCCTTCAATACCGCCTCCGTTGGCGAGCGGGCGTTGCTGGCCTATACCCTGGTGCAGCATTCGCCGAAGCTCTCCGAGGCGGAAAAAGCGGCGATAACCATAGGGTGGAAAAAGGGGGAGTGGCGGATCGGCGGTTTCAACCTGGAAAAAGCAGTCCACCACTGAGTCACGGAGGCACGGAGAGAAACTCCTTTGAGTAACATTCAGTTTGAAAACGGCAGTTCGAATAACACGGAGCAACGAAGCAACAGAGAAATCAAAATCTTACCTCAAGAGCGCGTTACTCTAAAAGGTGAGTCACAGAAATGATCTTCTCGAATTAATTTTGCTCAGATTTTACTCCGTTGCTCCGTGTTTCAAATGCTTTTTCAGGTTCAAACATCCGGGATGGTTCCTATTCGGCGATACGGAGCACGATCTTGCCGAAGTGCTTGTCCTCTTCCATCATCCGGTGGGCCTCGACGACCTGCTCCAGAGGGAAGATCCTCTCGATGATCGGGACGATGGTCCGGTCGGCGAATCTGGGGAGGGCGCGTCTGGTGAATTCGGCCACGATCTCCCCCTTCTCGCTTACCGGTCGGGAGCGGAGGACGCTGCCGATGATCTGCTGCCGTTTCACCATCATGAGGGCCAGGTTCAGTTCCGCCTTGATCCCGCTGGTGACGCCGATGACCACCAGTTTCCCCTTGTAGGCCAGGGAGTTCATGTTGGGCGCCAGGTACTTGGCCCCCACGTGGTCCAGGATCAGGTCTACCCCCTTCTTGGCGGTGAACTCCTTGACGACCTCGGTGAAGTCCGGGGTCTCGCGGAAGTTGATGAGGAAATCGGCGCCGAGCTCTCCTACCCGCTCCATCTTCTCCGGCGAGGCGGTGACGATGAGTCTGCTGGCCGGGGCGAGGGCCTTGCAGAGTTGGATGGCTGCGGTGTTGACCCCGCCGCCCCCGCCGTGGAGGATGGCGCTCTGTTTGTCCCGGAACTCGCCGATCATGAAGACGTTGAGGAAGGCTGTGATGTACGATTCACAGACACAGGCCCCCTCCTCGAAGCTCATGCTCTCGGGAAGCCGCATGAGATGGTCGCTATAGGCCACGGCATACTCGGCATATCCCCCTCCCCCGACCAGTGAGATGACCCGCTCCCCCTTCTGCCAGCCGGTGACGCCGGGGCCAAGCTCTTGGATGATCCCGGAGACCTCCAGGCCGAGAATCTCCGAATCACCCGGCGGCGGCGGGTATTTCCCCTCCCGCTGCACCAGGTCGGGACGGTTGACGGAGGTCGCCATCACCTTGATGAGCACCTGATTCTCCGCCGGCGTCGGGATCGCCGCCTCACCGATCGTCATCACCTCCGCGCCGCCAAAACCGCTCAGTAGTACCGCTTTCATCATGAATCCTCCTTGAATGTCAGGTAAAGGTTGAGGTGAAGGGAAAGGTTAAGGTTGAGGTTGAGGTAAAGCACTGCAGGGGTCAGTCGGGAAGGATCGAGTGAAGCTCATCCAGTGTCTCCACCCCGATGTCGGTCAGTTCCGGCCAGGAATAGGTTCCGCTCCGATCCACGTGGATGGTCGCGGCTCCGGCGTTGCGTCCTGTCTGCAGGTCAAAAATATAGTCGCCGATCATCACGAGTTCATGGGGCTCGGTCTCCCACTGGAGAGAGAGACGAAAGAGCCCCTCCGGGTCCGGCTTGGGGGGAGCATCGCTCCGGCCGAGGATGCAGGCCTCCGAAAAATAGGCGCCGATTCCCAGGCAGTCGAGAGTCCTGAGGGCGATCTCCCGGGTGTTGCGGGTCAGGATGCCGAGCCGGTAACCCCGCCGCTGCAAGGATTCCATGAGCCGGATCAGCCCCGGTGCCGGTTCGATCCGCTCCAGGAGCCCGGATTCGATCTCGTGGAGTCTGTCGTGGAGTGGTTGCGCCTCTTCCTGGGAGAGTGACGCCAGATAGCCGAGGATATCGGTCCCCTTGGGAACGCCCAAGGCATGCCGGATGACCGAGAAGTCATGAACCGGCAGGGTGAGGGTGCCGTCCAGGTCGAAGACCCAGTGCCGGCGCAACAGTATGCTCTCCAGCTCTCCGGCTGACATCATGACGGAACACTCCGGGGTTCTGGGTTCAAGGTTCTGGGTTCTGGGTTCAAGGTTCAATGTTCTATGTTCCATGTTCTATGTTCTGGGTTCAGGGTCCTTGTCGTTTTCCAGCCGCAGAGTAAACCGGACCTCTGAGGGTTGTCAAGAAATCTGCGGCTTCCGGCCACCTTTTCCTTTACCGTCAAAAGGCTTATCTGCTACCCTTACCCCGCTTTCCTGAATCCGCTTCATGAGCGAGGTCCCCATGTCCGCTGCAACCGCCGTCATTCTCCTCCAGATGGGAGGCCCCGACTCCCTCTGCGCCGTAAAGCCGTTTCTTTTAAACCTCTTCACCGACCGGGATATTATCAAGATCGGTCCGGCGCTGCTCCAGCCGCTCATCGCCCGCTACATCGTCAAAAAACGGGCGCCCAAGGTTGTCGGCTACTACAGCAAGATTGGCGGCAAATCCCCCATCAGGGAGCTGACCGAGGCCCAGGCACAGGCGGTGGAGACGGAGTTGGGGAGCGGTTATCGTTGTTTCGTCGCCATGCGCTACTCGAAACCCTCCACCCTGGACGCCCTGGCTGCAGCCAAGAAGGCCGGGTGCGACCGGGTCATCGCCCTCTCCCTCTACCCCCACTACTCCCGCGCCACCACCGGCTCAAGCATCAACGAGCTGAACCGGGTCCGGGTGGCCCAGGGGGAGTGCGGGCAGCTCTCCGTCATCGACCGGTTCTTCGACAACCCCCTCTACATCGACGCCCTGGTGGAGAAGATCCGGGAGGGGCTGGCCAACTTCTCCGACCGTTCCGGGGTGGAGATCGTCTTCTCCGCCCACTCACTCCCCCAGTCGTTCATCGATTCGGGTGACCCCTACCTCTCCCACATCCAGGAGACCGTCCGGTTGGTGATGGAGCGCCTGGGAGAGGTGACCCACTTCCTGGCGTTCCAGTCCCGGGCCGGGCCGGTGAAGTGGCTGGAGCCCTCCACGGAGGAGATGCTCAAGGAGCGGGCCGCGAAAGGGTGCAAGAAGATGCTCATGGTTCCCCTCTCCTTCGTCTCCGATCACATCGAGACCCTCTACGAGGTGGATATACAGTACGGGGAAGAGGCCAAGGCGCTGGGGATCACTGAGTTCCGCCGCTCGCCGTCGCTCAACTCCTCCCCCCGCTTCATCGACTGCCTGACGTCGCTGGTGAGGCAGGCGGCGGGCGACTCTCACTAAAGGGGAGCCGGTGAACGGAACCTTCATGGGGAGGGTGACGGCGTTTGTGTCGGAGTCCCTCCTCTTCCCATCCCTCTCGGCGCGAAAGAAAATGGCCTTGCGTTACCTGCGCGGTGCGGGGATAGAGATCGGCGCCCTGCAGCATCCGCTGGAGCTGGCGCCGGGGGTGATCGTCCGGTACCTGGACACCGTCTCCCGGGAAGAGAACATCCGGCGTTATCCCCACCTGGATCCTTCCCGCATCGTGGTCACCGACCTGATGGACGACGGCTTCGCCCCCACCTCCCTCCCCCCCGCTTCCCAGGAGTTCATCATCGCCAACCATCTCCTGGAGCATGCGCCCAATCCGCTGCAGGTTCTCCTCAACTGGAACCGGCTCCTGAAGAGAGGGGGGATTCTCTTCCTGACCCTCCCCGACGGCAGCAGAAACTTCGACCGGGGGCGACGGATCACCCCCCTGGAACATCTCGTGGAAGATTTTGAGCTGGTCAAAAGCGGCGACCTGGAACAGTTCGCCCGGAACAACCGGGAGCATTACCGGGAATTCGTGGAGATTTCCATCCCGAACCTGAACCGGATGCGGGGGCGACGCCCCATGACACCGGAGCGGCAGAGGGAGTATCTGGAAGAGCTGGTGGCGCAGCAATCAACAGATCCACATTTTCACGTTTTTAACAGGGAGTCGATGATCGTCTTATGCCGGCATCTGACGGCAGTTCTGGCCCCGGAGCTTGCCCTCAAGGAGACGGTTCGCTCCCGTTTCGGGCGGGAGCGGTTGCTGATCTTCGAGAAGCGGGGGGAGTAACGGTAGAGGGTTTTATCTAATGTTAAAAGCATTGCGCTTCATTTTTGATTGAATTTAAGATAAGCTCTCACCGATATTTTCCTTGCCGACACAACACCATCTCAATGCCCCATATTCCCATGTCCAATGACAAGGAGGTCCAGATGAAACAGTTTCTTCCCGCACCACTCATCCTGGTAGTTCTTCTCGTATCGGGGTGCGCCTGAACAGTTCGTCGAGGCGTTAAAGGAGGTGGTGGAGGAAGGCGATGCTTCAGGGAGGATTCCACCAGGAGTGTATGCCGAATACGGCTATGCTCTGTACGAGCAAGGGAAAATCAGCGAGGCGATCATTTACTTCAAGTCCCCTGGGACCGTATGCAACCGAACAAAAACAGTAAGGAGAATCAATCATGACCAGAGATACGAAACCTGGAACCAGAATCCTGACCACCTGTCTGACTGTTCTTGTTGCAGCAGCGTCGCTCTTCCCTGCCGGGGTGGCCCATGCCGCCCCGGAGCCCTTCGTCTACCCGAGCAAGGGGCAGAGCCCTGACCAGACGGAGAAGGACAAATACTCGTGCTACCAGTGGGCCAAGGGGCAGACCGGGTTCGACCCGATGCAGCAGCAGAGCGCCGCGGCGCCGGCTGCGCAGAAGAAGGGGGGGGCGGTCAAGGGGGCGGCCGGCGGGGCCGCAGTCGGGGCCGTCGGAGGCGCCATCGCCGGAGACGCCGGGAAAGGGGCTGCCATCGGGGCTGCCACAGGTGGGGTCATCGGCGCGGCCCGCCGCAACAAGGCCAATAAGGAGCAGGAAAAACAGGCGCAACAGCAGGCAGCCCAACTTGACCAGAAGCGGAATGAGTACAGTCGTGCCTGGGGCGCCTGCCTGGAAGGGAAAGGGTATTCGGTAAAGTAGGCCGTGTGTGGGAGAGGAGGCCGGGTAATTGAGATGAACGGACCTGGGAAAAGGGCACCGGAATGACAAAATTAACGGTAAGTTCCCGTGCGGAAGGCCGGACCGGCCGTATGGCCAGGTTTGCCGGCTGGTCGCTCCTCTGGCTGGTCATGCTGCTCATGACCGTTTGGGGAGGGATCGCTCTCTTCTACTCGGATCTCTCCCCTCACGTTCGCCCCTGGGCCGCGGCGCTCTTCGGTGTCGGCGCCCCCCTCCTCCCGCTGCTGGTCCGCCCCCGAAGCCGGGGGATCCTCGCTTTCTTCGCACTCTTCGCCCTCCTTGTCGCCTGGTGGCTGACCATCCCTCCGTCAAACAACCGTGATTGGCAGCCGGACCTGAAGAGTCTCCCCTGGGCGGAGATCGCAGGCGACCGGGTGACTATCCACAACATCAGGAACTGCGACTACCGGAGCGAGAGCGACTTTACCTGCCACTACTATGACCGGAGCTTCGACCTGAGACGGTTGAAGACGTTGGATCTCTTCATGGTCTACTGGGGCTCCCCCTTCATCGCCCATACCATGCTCAGCTTCGGTTTCGAGGGGGAAGGATACGTCTGCCTCTCCATCGAGACCCGCAAGGAGATTGGGGAGGAGTACTCGACGATCAAGGGGTTCTTCAAGCAGTACGAGCTGACCTATATCGTGGCCGACGAACGGGATGTGGTGCGGCTTAGGACCAACTTCCGCAAGGAGGATGTCTACCTCTACCCGCTGAAGGCAACACCGGAGTTCATCCGGCACGTCTTGCTCGACTACCTGAAGGAGGTGAACAGCCTCCATGACCGGCCCCAGTGGTACAACGCCTTCACGAGCAACTGCACGACCTCCATCCTCGGACATGTCATCCCCTATACCAAAAAAAATCTGGTGGACTGGCGGATCATCGTCAACGGCTTCCTGGGTGAGATGCTCTATGAGCAGGGTTCCGTGGACCAAAGCCTCCCCTTTGCAGAGCTGAAGCAGCGAAGCCATGTCAACTCCAAAGCCCAGGCTGCCGACAAAGACGCCGCTTTCTCCCGGCGGATTCGTGACGCTCTCCCGGGCAGCACCCCAGGAAGGCCAGAGCCATGACTGAATCCTCCATCCGGCCCCTCCCCTGCCGTTTTTGGCGGCGCTGCTGCTGTTCGGGCTCCTTGCCGGCTGCGCCACCCCGGTGGGGGTTACCAGGATCTCACCGGAATCTTCCTATCGCTGGAGTACGGTCAACCCCCGCAGCGAGGGGGTGAGAACTCTTCCGGTGGGGCAGCAGACAATCACCCTGACGCCGAACAAGATGAGCCGGAAGCCGGACGATTTCGAGAAGTTCCTGCTGGCGGATGCCTTCGATGTCCATGGTTTCTCGGTCCGCAACCGGACTCCGGGCATGGGGCTGCCGCTTATCGGTGTAACCAGGGAGGGGTTGAACGCCTCCAACGGCGGGGCCATTCCGGTGACCGCCTTCTTCCGGATCAACGGGGGGATAAAGGAGTTCGGCAGCGGCAGTGACAGCGCCACTCTGGAGCTCTACTCAGCCTATGACGACACCGAGGTGAAGGTGCGATTTCCCCCGGGCTGTTCTCCGTTGCCCAGTTACTCCCTGTTTCAAGTTGTTTCAGGTTTGAACTCCTCCTCCTCCCTGTGCTATTGTCCCGCCATGTCCCCTCTCCCGAGAATCCTTCTGCTGTTTCTGACCATCTTCATGCTGGGAGCGTTTTCGCCACTGCTCGTGGTGGAGCCGGTGAAGGTGAAGGTGCAGGGGATCGAAGGGGAGCCGCTGAAAAACGTGGAGGCGGCCCTCGTTCCCCCGGCCGGGTTGCTGCGGGATGGTAAGGTGGACCGGCTCTGGCTGAACCACTATGCGGCTCAGGCCGCAACAAAGGCCTCGGCGGCGCTGGAGCCTTTCGGTTATTACCAGGCCAAGGTGACCATCGCACTCACCGGCAGCGAAGAGGAGGGGTTTCTCCTCAACGTCACCGTGGCGCTGGGCGATCCGGTACGACTCACCGAGGTTAAGGTGGAGGCAACGGGGCCCGGGGCCGGCGAGGAGATGCTGAAGGGGGTGATTGCGGCCTTTCCCCTCAAGGCAGGGGATCCGCTACTTCACCAGAAGTACGAAAGCGCCAAGGGTGAACTCCTCGCCAAGAGCCAGGGCCTGGGATACCTGGACGCCGCCTTCCCGCTCCATCGGATCCAGGTCGTTCCTGCCGCCGGGACCGCCCGGATCGAGCTCCAGCTGGAGACCGGCCCGCGCTACCGTTTCGGCGAGGTGACCTTCGAAGGGGCCCCCCTCTATCCGGACGGACTGCTGCGGCGGTATGTGGCGTTCACCCCCGGTGCCCCCTTTTCCTATGACCGTCTGGGGAAGAGTCAGTCCAATCTCTCCGGCAGCGGCTACTTCAAGGAGGTAACGCTCGTCCCCCGGAAAGAGGAGGCCGTGGAGTTGCGGATTCCGGTGCTGGTCCGGCTGAAACCTGCCCCGGTTCGAACCCTGAGGCCGGGGATCGGCTACGGGACCGACACCGGTTTCCGGGGCTCCTTGAGCTACAAGGAGTTGAGCCTGATTCGGCCGGGGAATGTGCTGACCGTGGAGGTGACGGCGGCCCAGAACTTCCAGGGGATCGGGGCGGGGTATGTTATTCCTGATCCCGAAAGCCTGAAGTCCATGACCGGACTCCAGGCCAATATCCAGAGGGAAGATGTCACCTCCTACCTCAGCAGCCTGGCCTTCCTGGAACTCAGCAGGACCGAGAGCTTCGGGAAAGGGCGGATCGGCACCGCCTATCTCAGACTCCAGTACGAACTGTTCAACGTCGGCCTTCAAGATACCTCTGCCCGACTGGTGATGCCCGGCTTCCGCTTTTCCGGTCGGAAATTTGATAACCCCATCCGTCCCATCGATGGTTACAACTACTCTCTGGAGCTGCGTGGCACGCACCAGTTCCTCGGCTCCGACACCGGATTCATCCAGGCCATTGCCGAGGGGGGCTATCTGACCCCCCTCCCCGGGCGGCTCACCCTCGGGACCCGGGCCAAAGGGGGGGCCACCTGGCAGGATGACCCCCTGGCGGATCTCCCCGCGTCGCTTCGTTTCTTCGCCGGCGGCGACACCAGCGTCCGCGGCTACGCTTACAAGTCGCTGGGACCGGTAAACTCTCTGGGCGAGGTCGTTGGCGGGCGAAATCTGCTCCAGGGGAGTCTGGAGCTGGAGCGCGCCCTGTTCGACAACTGGGGGGTGTCACTCTTTTATGATGCGGGAAACGCCTTCCAGTCGTTTTCCGACTTCCGGCTCTATCAGGGGGCCGGGATCGGTCTTCACTATTACACCAAGGCGGGAGGGGTGAACCTGAGCCTTGCCCGGCAGGTAGGGGTGACCGACCCGGGGTTCCGGGTCCACTTCACTATCGGGTTCCAGCCATGAAGCGGACCATTGTCTACACTCTCCTGGCCATGACCTTGGGGATGATCGGCGCCGTCTGGGCCGCCGGGAGCTGGCTGCTGGAATCGCCCGACGGGATCAGGTGGCTTCTTAAGGAGCTCTCCAGCCGGAATCCGGTGAAGGTGGAGGTGCGCGCCATCACCGGAGGGATTGGCGAGACGCTCCGGATGGAGGGGGTCACCGTCCGGTGGCCCAACGGGAAGGCGGAGCTGAAGGAGCTCCGGCTCCGCTGCCGCCCCCTCTGGCTCCCCTTCGGCCACCTGGCGGTGCAGGAGCTCTTCCTCCGCGGGGTGCGGATCCAGGATGACCAGCCCGACAGCGGAGCGCCGCCGGATCTGACCTGGCCCCGCCTTGCGGCCTCGCCGCGCTGGCTGGACGCCTGGGTCGACCGGCTGCAGGTGGACGACCTGGAGTATCGACGCCTTGCGACCCCACCGGTCATCATCACCACCATCACCGCTCTTCTTGACTGGCGCCGGGACCTCCTCTCCGTAACGAATCTGGCTGTAACCACCCCGGAGGGGCGCGCCGCAGGGAGGGTAACCGCCGGTTTTGTCCGTCCTACCCTTACCGCGACCCTGTCGCTCTCTCCCCTGCGCCCGCTGTCGGGCTTCTCCCGCTTCGATCTTTGCGCCCGGCTCCTCCCCGGCCGCGCTCCCGAGCAGCTTGCCGGCAAGCTCTCCCTCACCGCGCTCCAGGGGGGGAAGAGTTCTCTGGAGCTCTCCGGCGATATGGGCATGACTCAAAACGCCTTTAATGTTCGGGGAGCGGAACTGCTCCGGAGCGGGCGGCGCGGGACGGTCCGGGGCGAGGGGAGCGTTCTCCTTACCACCGGCGAGCCCCGGGTTCGTCTGAGGCTCCGGATGGCGTCTGTCGACCTGGCCAAGGAGAGCGGCGTGGCCACCGACCTGTCGGGGCTTCTCTCCGTGGAGGGGAGCGTCAGTCGTTATACCGGACGGTTCGACCTGAACAACCGGGGGGGGGGATGGCGGAGAGCCCGCCTCCTTGGCTCCTTTTCTGGAGACGGCAGCGGCGTGCGGTTAAAGGGGGTGACCGGCCTCCTCCTGGGAGGGACGGTGCTGGGTGATCTCCGCCTGGGATGGTCGGACGGCTTTGCCGTGACCGCCGCGCTCCGGGGGAAGGGGCTGGATCCGGCCATTGTCACCCCCGACTGGAACGGGGTGGTGAATCTTGATCTGCGGGGGAGCGCCCGCTGGTCCGGCCAAAAGCCGGTTCGCGCCTCAGTGACTGGGCGTCTCCATGAGAGCCATCTTCGCGGCCAGGCGCTGTCCGGGGAGATCGAGGCCCAGACAGCAGCGGGCGATCTCCTCATCCAGCGGCTCCTGCTGAAGGGGAACGGCTTCGATCTCCACGCCAAGGGTGACCTGAGCCGGCGGCTGACCGTGGCGGCGACGATCACCGATCTCTCGGCTCTCGTTCCCCACAGCGGCGGCAGCTTGGAGCTGCAGGGGTGGGTCCGGCACAGCGACCACCGGAGCTCCGGGGTACTCACCGGTCACGGGAGGGAGCTGACCGGCGAAGGGGTGCGGATCGCTACCGCGGAGCTGGCGGCCCGCATGGACGGGGCTACCGACTCTTCCGTTGAGGTGACGGCCGACCTGAAGGGGGTCACCTCCGGACACCTGCAGAGCGACAGCGCCTCACTGAGAGTCCGGGGAACCGTTGAGCGCCACCTCCTGGCCCTGTCGCTCCGTTCGGGGGGGGCACGGATCGACGTCGCCGCCTCGGGAGGGTACGGCCGGGAGGGGTGGCAGGGGGAGATCAGAGATCTCTCCGGCTCGGACCGGTTTGGCGTTTGGAAACTGGCGGCCCCGGCCCGGCTCGCCGTCTCGCCCCAGGCGGTAAACCTCTCCCCCCTGGTCATCACCGGCGGCCAGGCGGGGCGGCTGGAGTTGGGGAGCCGGATCTCCCTTGACCCTCTGCGTGGTTCGCTTCAAGCGAAGTGGCGCGACCTTGACCTGAGCCGTGCCGACCAGTGGCTGACACAGCTGCAGCTCTCCGGCCGGAGTTCCGGCGACCTCCGGCTGGAGAGCCCCACCGGTGAGCGGCTGAATCTGGCGGCTCAGCTCTCCGCCGAGGGCACGGTCACCCTCCCTCACCGGACCGTGACCGTCAGGCACGTCTCCCTGGAGCTGACGGCGGACGAAGGGGGGATCAGTTCGGCCATGGAGCTTGGGACCGCCGAGGGGGTCAGGGTGCGGGGTCGGTTCATCTCCTCTGTTCCTGCCCGTCTGGGGATTCCTGAACAGGGAGAGCTGAACGCCTCCTGGGAGGGGGTAGATTTCTCCCTGCTCCGTGGCGAACTCCCGGAAGGCGCAGAGCTGAGCGGGACCGTCTCCGGCACGATAGAGGGGAGGCTCCTCCCCGGGGAGCGGCTGGAGCTCAAGGGGAAGACAGTTCTTGCCGGCGGAGCGGCCAGCTGGCGCGGCGAGGGGAAAGAGCTCTCGGCCAGGGTGAAGCAGGGGGATATCTCCTGGAATTGGCAGGGGGAGAGTCTGAGCGGCGCCGCGTCTCTGGTCCTGGCGGAGCACGGTGAGGCGACCGCCAGCTTCACCTTCCCGCTCCCGGCGCGTCTTGGGTCCTCCTTTGACCAGGAGGGGGCGCTCTCTGGAACGGTGAAGGGGCGGTTCCACGAGAAGGGGCTGCTCATCTCTCTTTTCCCGGGGCTGCTCCAGGAGAGCCGTGGCGAGTTGGAGGTCGATCTGCGGGCAGAAGGTCTCCTGAAAGAGCCCTGTCTGACCGGGAAGCTGGAGCTCTCCAAGGCGGGGGCCTATCTTCCCTCGGCCGGCATAACCCTGAAGGAGTTGCAGCTGGTGGCCAGGCTGGAGCGGGAGCAGCTCACGGTGGAGCGGTTCCAGGTCGCCTCCGGAGCGGGCTCCCTGAGCGGGAACGCCGTGGTCAAGTTCGGCGGGAACCGGATGACCGGTTACCGGGGGAGCATCCGGGGGGAAAAGTTCCAGGTCGTTCACCTCCCCGAACTCCAGCTGCTGGTAAGCCCCGAGCTCACCTTCGACGGGACAGTGGACAACCTGGCGCTCCGAGGAGTCATCAAGATCCCGGAACTGCTGGCCACAGGGGGGGACCGGGCGTCAGTTATCCAGCCCAGCGGTGATGTGATCGTGGAGCGGGGAGCAGGGGCGCCGGTCCGCCCCTCTCCGCTGAAGCTGGATATTCAGGTCAAGGCGGCCTTGGGGGAACGGGTCTTTGTGAAGATGGAGGGGCTCGACGCCAAGCTGGAGGGAGGGATCGACCTGGTCATCCGCGGCAGGGAGAGCATGAAGGGGAGCGGCGAGATCAAGGTGGCCAAGGGACGATACAGCGCCTACGGTGTCACCCTGGAGATCAAACGGGGGAGGGCGCTCTTTGCCGGAGGAGCGGTGGAGCGGCCGACCCTGGATATTCAGGCGCTGCGGGAGATCGGCGAGGTGAAGGCCGGGGTCACCGTCAGTGGAACCCCCCAGGCGCCGGTGGTCAAGCTTTTCTCCGACCCGGCCATGGCTGATGTGGAGATTCTCTCCTATGTTGTCCTGGGGCGCGGACTCAACGCCAGCGAGGATAAGAGCAGTCTACTCATGAACGCCGCCTCGCTGCTCTCCTCCACGGGGCAGTCGGTATACCTGCAGGAACAGATCAAGCAGCGGCTGGGGATCGACACCTTCGAGGTCACCACGGCGAAGGCGCAGGGTTCCGACTACAAGAAGATCGAGCCGAGCCTTCTTGACCAGAGCGGCAAGACGTCGGTCTCCAGTATCAACGACAGCGTGCTCCAGGTGGGAAAATTTCTGACTCCGCAGCTTTATGTGAGCTACGGCTGGTCACTCCTCAGCCAGAGCCATGTCTTCCTGATCCGCTACCACCTTACGAAACAGTGGGAGGTCGAGACCCGCGCCAGTACCGAGGCCACGGGGGGGGATCTCTTCTACCGGATCGAGTTCGACTGAGACAAGGGGGCCGGTCAGGAGAGGGTCAGGGGAGGTTCCGTCAACGCTCCCAGCTGTTCCCGCAGGTGGAGGATCTGCTCTCCCCAGTAGTTCGTGGTGTTGAACCAGGGGAAGGTCCGGGGGAACATGGGGTCTTCCCAGCGGCGGGCGAGCCAGGCGCTGTAGTGGAGCATCCGGAGGGTGCGCAGGGACTCGATCACTCTCAACTCCCGGGGGTGGAAGTCGCAGAACTCGCGATACCCTTCCATGAGGGTCTCAAGCTGGGCGAGCTGGCGCGGCCGCTCCCCGGAGAGCATCATCCAGAGGTCCTGAACAGCCGGGGCCATCCGCGCATCGTCAAAATCGACGAAGTGCGGGGCGTTGTCCCGCCAGAGGATGTTTCCGGCATGGCAGTCGCCATGGGTCCGGATGTACCGGATGGGGCCCGAGTCGGCCAGGATGGCGTCGATGCTCTCCAGCAGTTGGCTGGTCACGGCCGTGTAGCTCGCCCGGTACAGATCGGGGATGAACCGCTGGGTGATGAGGGCGACGGAAGCGCGACCGAAGCTCTGCACATCCAGCTGCGGTCGCTGTTGGAAGGGGCGTACCGCGCCGATCTGATGGATCCGACCGAGCATCCGGCCGAGGATCAGGAGGTTATCCAGGTTGTCGAACTCCGGGGCGTGTCCCCCCTGCCGCCGATAGAGGGCGAAACGGAACCCGCCAAAGGAGAAGAGGCTTTCCCCGCTCTCCGCCGTCAGCGGCGCCACCACCGACAGCTCCTGCTCCACCAGCTCTTGGCAGAAATGGTGCTCCTCCAAAATCTGGGCATCGCTCCAGCGGCCGGGGCGGTAAAATTTAACGATGAGCGGCAGATCGTCTTCGATGCCGACCTGGTAGACCCGGTTTTCATAGCTGTTGAGGGCGAAGGTGCGGCAATCGCAGCGAAGCCCCCGGCTCTCCACGGCGTCCATGATGAAGCTGGGGGTGAGGGTCTGAAAGGGGTGGGGGCTCTCGGTCATGGCTGTCATAGACACTCGCTGGAAGGAGATGAGTCGGCCCGCTACTCTATCACCACTCCCGTCAGGAACCAAGGAGAAGCGACAGGGTCAGCGGTTTCCGGAAAAAAACGGGGCGTGATTGGAGCCGAAGAGGGGGGGATCATTTCTCAGGATCGCCGCGATGGTCGGCTCCTTCTTGAATTCATGATCCAGAAACCGGCGGACCAGCTTCCGGTCCCAACCGTGAGGGTGCCTGAAGCCGGTGTAAAGGGAGAGGTCTCCCGCGTAGAACGGTTCCGTGGCCAGCTCCCCGGCCTCAGCTCCGAAGAGCGGCATATTGAACAGCGCCAGGTTCAGGAACCCGATAGTTTCCTTGTGGCGGAGTACGAACTCCAGGGTTCGCCGCGCCTGAAGTTCCGTCTCTGCCGGGGTCCCGAAGAGAAGGTAGAGATAGACCCCGATCCCCGCCTGCCGCAGGTTCAGCAGGATCCGTGAGGCGGCGGTGAGATCGATCCCCTTGCGGAGCCGGTCGAGTACCCCCTGGTCTCCCGACTCCAGCCCGAGCTTCAGCATGACGCAGCCGGAAGCCTTCAGCGCCCGGCAGAAGTCGGGCTCTTCCAGCTCCGGGCCGAAGCGGGCAAAGCCATACCAGGGGGCTCCGGGGGGGTGCTCCGTGATTCGCCGGAGCAGGGCCGGAGTGATGGCATTATCCAGGAGATGGATGAGGCACGGTTTCTCCCGGGCGGTCAGCTCCCGGAGCTCTTCCACTGCCCGACCCGGCGGCACCGGTCGGAACCGGTTCCCCTCGGCCCGCTCGGTGCAGAAGGAGCAGTCGTTCCAGTAGCAGCCGCTTGAGGCACTGTAGGGGAGGATGAGGCCGGGGGAGAGGTAGTCGTGGCGCGGCAGGAGGCCGTACTCGGGCATGACCTGATTTTGGGCCACTTCTCCTGCGCCCAGCAGGGTGAGCAACGGCGCCTCTCCCGCTCCCGCCACCAGGTGATCGACGAGAGCGCCGAAGGGGGAGCTCCAGTCGGGCCGACTCAGCCACGACGTCACGAGGCCGCCGCCGAGGATGATGGTGAGTCCGGGGATATTGTTCCTCAGGTAACCGATCATGGCAAAGGTGCAGAGCGCCTGGCTCAGGAAATTCAGGGAAAAGCCCACCGTCCGGACTCCGTCCAGCAGTTCCGGCAGCCGACGACTGAACCAGGGGAAGAAGGGGTTCTCCCGTGGCTGTTCTGCAGCGGCCAGCAGGTCGGCGCTCCTCAGTGGCGACAGGCGCCGATGCTGATAGTCTGCCAGCCCCACCATCGCCTCTTCGCCTTCTCCGGAGATGGCCAGGAGGCGGTTCAGGTCACTCACTGCCCGGGAGTACCGCCCTGGAGAGTTGTAGCTTTCAGGGTCGCGCAGGGTGGCCAGATTCTGAACCCTCCCCTTCCGTGCGCGCCGGCTCCAGGTATCGTCGGCGGCAGACGGCTGCCCCAGAAGCCAGAGTTGGGCCTCACAGTTTGCGTCCAGCAGGCGGCAGGGGATCTGGGCGCCATGAAGGGCCGCGGCGAGTCGGGCGATACCCGCCGGCGGTTCCGACGCCATGGCGACGGGGGAGAAGATCAGCAGCATGGCCGCAGTATGCGGGAAGCGACCCGGTGGGGCAAGGTTATTCATGCAAGTATTCTCATCCGGTATGGGTTTGTTCGCGTTTTGGGGGGGCAGGGGGGACGCCGCTTCCCAAGAAGCTGAAAAAGTTGATAATTCCGGTATTTAGGGGAGTTATCCACGTCGCCCTTCTGTAGTTTTAGTGGTTCAACTTGCTGAAATAAATGGGTTAATTTCGTAAACAAGATTTTTTTCAGCAGTTTCAACAGCCGCTGTGGATAAAACTGTTGATAACCCCTTTGCGCGTCAATAAAGTCGTTGAAAGAAGGTTATCAATAGCGTTTTGCGTAAAAAATGTGCAACTGGCCGGGCGGGTCGTCACCGCGCGTCCCTGGTGAAAATAACCCGGAGGAACTTGACCGTCTCGGCCCAGGACTCCTCATCGGCTTTCTTGTCGTAGGCGAGGGGGAGATCGAACTTCCTCGCGTAGAGGTCGGCTTCGGGGTTGGTGAAGCTGTGCATCACCCCCGGATACCCCACGTAGCGGTATGAGGCGCCGACCGCGGTCATCTCCTTTTTGAAGGCGGCCACCTGCTCCGGGGTGGTCATCTGGTCCTTCTCTCCGTTGAAGATCAGCACCTTCGCCTTGACGTCGCCCGGTTTTGCCGGGGTATCGGTGACAAGAGAGCCGTGATAGCTCACCACCCCCTTCAGGTCGGCCCCTTGTCGGGCCATATGCAGCACGACCCCCCCACCGAAACAGTAGCCCATGGCGGCGATCCTCGTCGGATCGACCTGAGGCTGTTGCCTGATGAAGTCGAGGGCGGCGGTGAAACGGGCCTCGCCGACAGCCTTGTTCTTCATCGCCTCTTCGGCGAACTTCCCCGCCTCCTTGGGGTGCTGGGCTTTTCTGCCGTCGCCGAACATGTCCACCGCCAGCGCCACGTATCCCAGTTCCGCCAGCATTCGCGCCCGTTTGCGGGCGTACTCGTTGTGCCCCCACCATTCGTGAACCACGAGCACCCCCGGGCGCTTTCCCTTAACCGCAGTATCGCGGGCAAGATACCCCTTGAGGAGTGTCTCCCCGGAGCGGTAGGTGACCTCCCGTCCTACCACCTCTCCCCGGGCCGTAGTTGCGGTGCAGAGGATGCAGAGTATTCCCAGAGCCATCCAGGTTCGTAGTTTCATGCGGTTTCTCCTTTCTTGGTTGAAGTTTCTTCCTCCTGAAACTCTTCGATGAGGTCCGGGATGGAGGTGAGCCTGCTGACCCCCCCCAATTGCCGCTCCAATCCCGCGGCCCGGAGCAGGTCGCGCACCCCTGCATGGGCCTCGGCGACCCTGAGACGGATTCCGTCTGCGGCAAGTGTCTCTTCCAGGCCGGCCAGCATCCGCCCCCCCGCGGAATCGACATAGGGGGAGGTGGAGAGGTCGCAGATGACGAACCTCACCGGCTCTTCTGCGGCATGGAGCTGTTCCAGGATGGTCGCGGTGATGTACTCCACATTGAAATAGAGGATGGCCGCTTCCACGCGAAAGAGGAGAATCCCGGGAAAGAGCTCGTTGTCCGGATGACGGAGCACATCGGAAAAGCGCTGGGTGCCGGGAATCCGTCCCAGAAACGCCAGGTGAGGATAGGCCGTCTGCCGGAGAAGGAGGAGGATGGAGGCCACCGCCGAGATAGCCACCCCCTGGAGGATGCCGAAGAGGAGCACTCCGCTGAAGGCCACCAGGGCTACGGTGAATTCCAGTCGGCTGATCCGCCAGAGTTGCCGGAACTCTCGGATATTGATGAACCCCAGGATCGCCGAGATCACGACCATTGCCAGCACCGCGTCGGGGAGGGTCCTGAGCAGGCCGGTGAGAAAGAGCAGGACCAGGGCCAGCACGGCGGAGGTTACCACCAGGGCCAGGGGGGTCCGGGCCCCGGCCTGATCGTTGACCGCTGATTGGGAGAGCCCTCCTGCCACGGGATACCCCTGGACAACGGCTGCGGCCAGGTTGGCCATCCCCAGCCCGAGGAGCTCCTGGCGGGGGTCGACACTGTAGGAGTGCCTGGTGCCGAAGGTGCGGGCCGCCGAGATGCTTTCGATGTAGGAGAGGAGAAAGCAGGCGAAGGCGAGGTTGGTCACGTCGCTCAAGTCATCCAGGGCAAAGGTCGGAAAGCTGAACCGGGGGAGGCTGCTCGGGATATCGCCGACCACCTTTACCCCGTACCCCTCCAACTGCAGCAGCGGGACCGCCACGACGGCCAGCAGCACGACCCCCAGCGCCACGGGGCGTCCCGGCAGCCACCGTTCACCGGCCAAAAGGAGGGCGAGGGCAACGCCGGCAACGGCGAGCACCACGGAGTTGGTTTGGGGGAGTTGGTGGATGATGAGGCCGAGGCGTTGAAAGAGGTTCGTCCCGCCGCCGGGGAGTCCGAAGAGCTTGGGGAGTTGGGTCGAGGCGATGCTGATGGCGGCGCCTGCCTTGAAGCCGAGGAGGATCGTCTCAGAGATAAAGTTGACGCTGCTGCTGAGCCGCAGCAGCCACGCCGCAATACTGATGAAGCCGACCAGCAGCGCCGTCATGGCGGTGATCGCGACGTACCGGGCCGGATCTCCCCCCGAAAGAGGGCCGGCCACCCCGGCGATCATGATCGAGATGGCGGCGGTGGGGCCGATGGCCAGCTGCCGGCAGCTGCCGAACAGGGCGTAGACGAGCCCCCCCACCAGATAGCAGGAGAGCCCCACCTGAGGGGGGAGTCCGGCCAGTGAGGAGTAGGCCATGGCTACCGGTACGGCGTAGGCGGCCAGGGTCAGCCCGGCGACCAGGTCATCCTTGATCCAGACTCTCTGATAGCGGGGAAGCCAGCTGATGACCGGGAGCGCCGCCAGAAACCGCTGGCGAAGCGTAGCTTTGGATGTGCCGTTGTACTGACCGTTCATAAAAACGAGTCTCCTCTCCCCATGGCCCATTTACCGCGGACTCTGCACCATACCAATCAAGGGGGCTCAATTGCAACCGGGATATCTCCTGTGGGTGCGACCTCGTGCAGCGAGCTTCTCTCCTTGCAATTTGCACGACGTCTGGTATAGGTGAGATCCCTAAAGCTCACCGGATAATCCCTCGATGAGCAAGGAACATGATGAAAATTCATTACGGCGTTTCACACCAGCAGCCAAGAAAAGGAGAACTGCTCATGCCTCATCTGTTTGAACCACTCACTCTCCGGGGGGTGACGCTCCGCAACCGGATCGCGGTTTCGCCCATGTGCCAGTACTCCTGTGAAGATGGCCGCGCCACCGACTGGCATCTGGTTCACTACGGCAGTCGGGCGACGGGCGGCGCCGGCCTGGTCCTCACCGAGGCCGCGGCCGTCACCCCCCAGGGACGGATCAGCCCCCGGGACCTGGGGGTCTGGAACGACGACCAGATTGAACCGCTGGCGCGGATCGTTCACTTTATCGCGAGTCAGGGGAGCGTGGCCGGCATCCAGCTGGCCCACGCCGGACGGAAGGCCAGCACTCCCCCCCCGTGGGAGAACCGGGCCATCACCCTGACCGAAGCGGACGGGGGATGGCCTGTTGTTGCTCCCTCTGCGCTCCCCTTCGATCGTGGCTGCAGCGTGCCGACGGCATTGACTGAAGAGGGGATTCGGGAGATCGGGGAGGCCTTTGTCCAGGGGGCCCGACGAGCGCTCCTGGCGGGTTTTCGCGTCGTCGAAATCCACGCCGCCCATGGCTATCTGTTGCATCAGTTTCTCTCCCCACTCAGTAACCGGCGTACCGACCAATACGGGGGGAGCTTTGAGAACCGGAGCCGGCTGCTGAGGGAGATTGTGGCTGCCGTCCGGAACGTCTGGCCGGAAGAGTTGCCGCTCCTGGTGAGAATCTCGGCCACCGACTGGGTGGAAGGGGGATGGGATCTGGAACAATCGCTGGAGATGGTCCGCCAGCTCCTTCCCCTGGGGGTGGAGCTCATCGACTGTTCGTCGGGCGGGAGTGTGCCGGATGCAAAAATTCCGCTGGGGCCCAGCTACCAGGCCCGTTTTGCCGAGCAGATCAGGAGGGAGAGCGGGGGGATGAGCGGGGCAGTGGGGCTTATCACCTCTCCCGCTCAAGCCGACCAGATCATCCGCTCGGGCCAGGCAGATCTGGTGCTGCTGGGGCGGGAACTGCTCAGAGATCCGTACTGGCCGTTACGAGCCGCTCGGGAGTTGGGTCAGGCGGTGCAGTGGCCCGTACAGTATCTGCGGGCAGCGCCGGCCGCATAACTCGTTAACTTTATTGTCCCAAGAGGGGGAACTTTTTTCGGCCACATTCCCTTGGCATGTCCCGCCCCTTGGGGTAAGCCTGCCCCGAACGGAGTCGAAGGGGGAGGACACTCACTCTGTCAGCCGAGGCTGTCCGCCGTAAACATGATAGTCTGTTATCTGTATAACATGATCTCGGTGATAGAGAGTTGTCGGAATTCTTTACAGTAGGGAATTGGCTCTTCGGGGGGGGATAATTGCTAACACTATGATGTAACGCATATAAATGAGGTTAGAGGTAATTTTGTGCAGTCTGACCACTGTCGGATTTCCTTACAGTTACAGTGGTGTCACCAAACGGTAAAATATGGTCGGAAGGATTAATAGTTCAATGAATTTAGCTGGCTAGTAGGCGTCTGTGGCTAATTTCCCCGTTCCGATGTATGGGCATATAAATTGCATCGAATCAGGAACCGGAATTTAACAAGAATGGGTGTAACAAAAATGTATCAACTATGTTGATGCAGCAGCGCCTCGGAGTCAAGTGATGGCTGGGATACTCAAAAATCGCTATTTTATCCTGATCCTTGTGTTACTGCTCCTGAACGCCAGGGTTCTTGTGGTCTATGCCGATGACCCGGAAAATATCGCGATCATAAAGACCATAGTCAACACGCTTGATCTGGATAACGGACCTGCTGAGGTCAAACACTATCTTGATTCCTGTGTCGCGTCTGAAAAAATCAGTATCCAGGGGTTTTCGGCTTATGAGTACGGATGCTCAGCCCCGATACTGGTCGATGCCCCGAGGAAATGTATCACGTTTGGCTCGATGTCGCCGCGCGCTCCTCCACCCGATTCAGCTGTCCCGTTACGGAACCTATCAACCGAGTATGTAACCTCTTGAAAGGAGAAATGTATGGAACGATGCAAAAACTTTACGACTGTTTTAATGTGCGCATTGCTACTGCTGGTTTCATTTATATTGTCTGTTGACCAGAGCTGGGCGCAGCTTCAGGGTGGCAATGCTGTTGTCAAGCCATCCGCGAACCAGTTGAACGACGCGATGAATGCCGCAGCAAAGCAGCACAAAATCGAGAAGGTGGGGCGAACCACCACCAACGATGATCGAGCGGCGGCGGCGAGACGCAATGCCGCGCGCAAGAGTACGGTCCCACTAAAGGCTAATGGAGGGGTGATCCAATGAAAAAACGCAACCTCTCTCTGTACGTAAATCTGGTAGTGTCGGTAGTTGTTCTTCTCTGCGGCCTTTATCCGGGCCCGGCCGTTGCGGCCGTTGCTCCGCGGACGGTTCCAACATGTAATGGATGGTTTGATCAGGCACAGACAATCCCGGCTTATATTGCTCCCGGGGGTACGCCGACAACGCTCTGCACCGATTTCTTCGGCAAAGGCAACTATGCCAACAGCCCGCTGCCGACCGGCCCCATCGACCGTGTCGGCATGACGATTGTGGACGGCGGCAGCGGCTATACCGCACCGGTGATCACCGTTACCGACTCTTTCGGTGCTACGATCAATCGCGCCGCCGCCTGTACGGCTGTGGTGGACACCACCGGTGACGCTACCGGCATTGTCGGTTCCATCTCCGACATCACCTGCTCCGATGGCGGTTTAGGGTACATGGCACCGGTTGTCACCATTACTGACGCCACCGGTTCCGGCGCCCTGGTGTATGCTAAATTGAATGCTGTCGGACCGTTTGTCGGCGGTATTCGCAAATTTGTGGATGTGTTGCCTGACTTGAAAGGGTATATCCCGACTCCAGATACTGCGAAGTTCCCGGGCAGCGATTATTACGAGATCGCGCTGGTGCAGGCTCAGACCCAGATGCACACCGATCTTCCCCCGACGACGGTGCGCGGCTATGTGCAGGTTCCTCCCGGCAGCACCGCCTGCCCCACCTCACCTACATTTAATTATCTCGGACCGGTGATTCTGGCCCAGAAAGACCGCCCGATCCGGGTGAAGTTTACCAACTGCCTCCCCACCGGAACCGCGGGGAACCTCTTCATCCCGGCCGACACAACCTATATGGGCGCCGGACTCGGCCCCAACGGCCTAGATCCCTATACGGAAAACCGTGCCACGCTCCACCTCCATGGCGGCAATACCCCGTGGATCAGCGATGGCACCGCGCACCAGTGGACGGTGCCTGTCGGAGATACGTCCACCTATCAGCGAGGCGACAGCACGCGGATGGTCCCCGACATGTACTTTGTGGGCGGACTGGTAGTTCCCCAGTGCAGCGCCAGCATTACGACCAACTGTTCAGGCGGGACCCCGGCGCAGCTGCCGACAGGCGCGACCACCGATCCGGGACAGGGCTCCATGACGTTCTACTGGACCAACCAGCAGAGCGGACGGCTGCTGTGGTACCACGACCATGCCTATGGCATCACCCGTCTCAATGCCTACGCGGGCGAAGCGGCCGGGTTACTGCTGTATGATCCGGTAGAAGAAAAAGCCCTGCAGAATCTGGGCGTCCCCGGGACACTCACCGCCGGCGACGTAGGGCATATTATCCCGCTGGTGGTCCAGGATAAATCTTTCGTCCCCAGTCTGCCCCAACTGATGGCCCAGGATCCCACCTGGATCTGGGGCACGGGCGCTGCAAACGGAGCGAACGGCACCGGCGACCTCTGGTTTCCCCATGTCTACCTCCCGAACCAGAACCCGGCTGACATCGGCGGAACAAATGCATTTGGCCGATGGGACTACGGCGCATGGTTCTACCCGGTAATGACTACCCTGACCGCGGCAGGTCCCGGCGGGCCGACTAACGCGCCCAACGCGGGGGTAACCATCCCCTGCACCTCCTCGGCATTCCCGAACCAGATTCTCGGTCCGGCATATGCCAACAACTTCATGGCCGGCTGCCCCATCACGCCGAACCCGTCGGGGACGCCGGAAGGCTTTCTGGACACCCCGGTGGTCAACGGTAAAGCCTATCCGGTGCTGCACGTCGCTCCGGAAGCGTACCGGTTCCATATCCTGGCCGGCGCCAATGACCGCTCCTGGAACCTGCAGCTGTATGTTGCAGATCCGACGACTACGACCTCATGGTCAAACGGTACAGGCACCGACGTGGCGATGGTCCCTGCATACCCGCCGTCCAGAGGCTCGGCATTGCCGCTCTGCAAGGCTGTCAACCAGCTCACGACTCCGGCCCTGGGTATCGGTATCCCCGCGGCGTTACTGGACTCCACCGGCAACCCCCTCAACGGCACAGGGCTCCCGAGCAACTGCTGGCCGAACTACGGCGCCCCTTCACCCGGTATCTACGACAAGCAGTTCATGTGGGTATCCGATGGCCGGGACGGCGGCGTGCCTGATCCTCGCAATGCCGGTCCTCCGTTCGTGGAAATCGGCACCGAAGGGGGTCTGCTGCCTGCGCCGGTGGTGATCCCGTCTACCCCCGCCAACTACGAAGTCAACGTTAAAAGCATAACCGTCACCAACATCTCCGCCCACGCGCTCTGGCTCGGTCCGGCGGAACGGGCCGACGCCATCGTCGACTTCACCAAATTCGCCGGCAAGACTCTCATCCTCTACAACGACGCGCCGGTGCCGGCTCCTGCCTACGATCTGCGCGACGACTACTACACCGGCGACCATGATCAGACCGCAACGGGCGGCTCGCCGACCACCGTGCCGGGGTACGGCCCCAACACCCGCACCGTCATGCAGATCATCGTCGATCAGCCCGCTACGGGGCAAACCCCCTTTAATGTGCGCACGCTGATCAACGGCATCCCCACCGCCACCCCTCCCGTGCCGGGGCTGTCGGGAATCTTCAAGCTGACCCAACCCACGGTTGTCATTCCGGAGCCGACGTACCCCGCGGCGTCCGGCGCAAGTGCGCCGACCGCCACCTATTCGAAGGTCGAGGACAACCACCTGACCTTCCAGCCGTCTGGGCTGCCGGTGGCGAGCATCACTCTTAACGCCGGAGGAACCGGATATACCGCTCCGGTGGTCACGATCGCCAATCCTCCCTGTACCCCGGGGCCATCCTGTTATCCCGCAACCGCTTCGGCCACCGTGGCCAGTGGGGTCATTACCGCCATCAACCTGACGAATGTCGGCTCCGGCTACACGGCCGTTCCCGGGGTCACCATCACCGACGCCACGGGTTCGGGCGCCGGCGCCACCGCCGTCATCGTCACCAACGTTGTGTTTGACGGGAAGGCCATCCAGGAGCTGTTTACGCTGGATTACGGCCGGATGAACGCCACGCTGGGGAACGAACTGCCGCTGACCAACTTCCTGGTGCAGACGACGCTCCCCTTCGGTTACGCCGAGTGGCCCACCGAGATCATGCAGGCGGACAAGCCCCAGATCTGGTACCTCACCCACAACGGGGTGGATACCCACTGGATCCACTTCCACCTGTTCAACGTGCAGGTCATCAACCGCGTAGGGTGGGACGGTTCTATCCGCCCGCCGGAGCAAAACGAGCTGGGATGGAAAGACACCGTCCGGATGAACCAGCTGGAAAACATCATCTTCGCCGTCAGACCGATCACGCCGCTGGTTCCCTGGCCGCTGCCGGACAGCATCCGGCTCATGGATCCGACCCTGCCGATCAATACCAACCCCGATCCGGCCATGTCCGGTATCGACCCGGTCACCGGGATCAACATTGTCGATCCCCGCGGCAGAACCAACCTCATGGTCAACTTCGGTTGGGAGTATGTCTGGCATTGCCACATTCTCGGTCACGAAGAGAATGACATGATGCGCCCCATCACGTATCAGGTTCCGCCGGCGCTGCCGACGAATCTGGCCGTCGATGCCACAGGCACGTTCAGCTGGACGGACAACTCCGCCAGCGAAACCGCGTTTATTCTGCAGAGAGACACGGTTCCTACCTTCAACAGCAACAATCTGGTTAATATTGTGGTGAACGCCACCTCGGCCAACACCACAGGGTTCAACACCCTGGCCTATGGTCAGACGGTCACCTACAATGACACCGCGACTAATTGCGGTGTGCACTACTATCGGCTGCAGGCGCAGGACGATTTCCTGCCGCAGTCTCCGCTGACCGCGCCCTTCCAGACCTCGACAGTCGCTTCGGCCTGGAGTGTTCCGATTTCCACCGGGAATTCACCTCTCCTGCTTACCACGACCAGCCCGCTGCCTTTCGCTGTAGCCGGCACAGCTTACAACCAGACCCTGGCGGCCACCGGCGGGGGGAAACCTTACTCCTGGGCCATCACCGCCGGCAATCCTGCCTGGCTGAGCATTAACCCATCCACCGGCGCGCTCGCGGGCACACCGGTTGGTATCGTCACTACTACCGTAGTTACCATCACCGCCAGTGTCACCGATGGTTGTAACAGTACAACCACCAAGAGCCTGAGCTTCACCGTTTACCCGACGCTGGTCATCACCACCGCTTCTCCCATGGCTAACGGGACAGTGGGGACAGCGTACAACCGGACTCTGGCCGCCACGGGCGGTTCCGGCACTTATACCAACTGGGCCGTTACTGTCGGCAACCTGCCGACCGGGCTCAGCCTGAATGCCCTCACTGGCGCGATCACCGGGACGCCCACCGTTGCCGGCAACTTCACCTTTACCGCCCAGGTCACGGACAGCCTCGGCAACACCGCCATCAAGTCCCTGACGATCATCGTGGCGTTGCCGCCGGTGGCCATCACTGCCGCCACACTACCCAGGGGCGAGGTCAGCGTCACTGGCGCACCCGTATACGCCGGTTATCAGCTGTTGGCAACTGGCGGTAATGGGACCTACAACTGGACCATCTCTACCGGCGCACTCCCCACCGGGCTTACCCTCTCTACAGCCGGCGTCATCAGCGGTACTGTAGGCGCTGCTGTAACACCCGGCACCGTTAACTTCACAGTAATGGCCACTTCCGGCACCGCTCCCTTTGCCGTCACCGCCACCAGAGCGCTCAGCATCATTGTCGTCTCTCATGTGGCCGTCAGCGGAACACCGGCGATTCCGGCCGGCAATATTAATGTTGCATACGCCAACACCCAGCTGGCTGCCACCGGCGGTTTTGGGCCAAATACCTGGGCACTTTCAGCTGCAAGCACCCCCCTGCCCGCCGGAATTACGCTGAGCACCACCGGACTTATCAGCGGTACTCCGACGGCATCCGGTCTCTTCACCCCCACCGCGCAGGTTACCGATGCACTGGGCGGGGTTGCCACCAGGGCTCTGAGCATCCGGATTTATCCGCAGCTCTCCATCACGACGCTCTCCCCCATGCCGATCGGCGTAGTCAACAGAGCCTATAGTCAGACTCTTGCAGCTACGGGCGGTTCCGGCACCTACAGTGCCTGGGCTGTCACAACCGGCGTCCTGCCGGGCGGGCTCACGCTTACTCCGGCTACCGGCGCGATCGCCGGTATACCGACCACCGCCGGTACCTTCACCTTCACAGCACGGGTCACTGACAGCGTCGGTAACATCGCCACCATGCCCCTGAGCATCACCATCAATCCTCTGCTGGCTGTCAGCACCGTCTCTCCCATGCCTGTCGGGACTGTCGGCGCCGCCTATAGTCAGACACTTGCCGCCACGGGCGGTTCCGGCACCTACACCGCCTGGGTAGTAACCGTCGGCGCCCTGCCGGTCGGGCTCAACTTGAACGGAACCACCGGCGCGATCACCGGAACACCGACCACCGCCGCTACCACCACCTTCACCGTTCGGGTCACGGACACTCTCGCCCTGACCGCCACCAAGTCCCTGACCATCACCACTAACCCTGCGCTGACTGTCAGCACTGCCTCTCCGATGTCTAACGGGATCGTCGGCACTGCTTACTCCCAGACTCTTGCCGCCGCGGGCGGTTCCGGCAGCTACAGCAGCTGGGCAATCACCACCGGCGCCCTGCCGGCCGGGCTTAGTCTGAATGGGGCTACCGGTGCGATCACCGGATCACCCACCGCCGCCGCCACTTCCACCTTCACCGTCCAGGTCACGGACAGCCTTGGCATCACCGCCACCAAGTCCTTGACCATCACTACGTACGCCACGCTGGCTGTCAGCACCGCCTCGCCGATGCCCGTCGGGCTCATGGGTGTTGCCTATAATCAGACTCTTGCCGCCACGGGCGGTTCCGGGACCTACAGCGCCTGGGTAATAACTACCGGCTCCCTGCCTGCCGGGCTCAACCTGAACGGGGCCACCGGCGCGATCACCGGATCACCTACCGCTGCTGCTACCGCAACCTTCACTGTTCAGGTCACGGACAGCCTCGGCTTCACCGCCACCAAGTCCCTGGCCATCACTACTAACCCTGCGCTGACTGTCAGCACCGCCTCTCCGATGCCCGTCGGGCTCGTGGGCGCTGCCTACAACCAGACTCTTGCCGCCACGGGCGGCTCCGGCAGCTACACTGCCTGGACAACCATCGCCGGTGTCCTGCCGGCCGGACTCAGCCTGAATACGGTCACCGGCGTGATCACCGGGTCACCCACCGCAGCTGCTACCGCCAACTTCACCGTCCAGGTCACGGACAGCCTGGGCTTCACCGCCTCCAAGCCCTTGACCATCACTGTTAACCCGGCGCTGACTGTCAGCACCGCCTCTCCGATGCCGCTTGGTTTCGTGGGCGCTGCCTACAACCAGACCCTTGCCGCAACGGGCGGCTCCGGCAGCTACACTGCCTGGGCGATTACCACCGGCGCCCTGCCGGCCGGACTCAACCTGACAACGGCCACCGGTGCAATCACCGGGTCGCCCACCGCAGCTGCTGTCTCCACCTTCACCGTCCAGGTCACGGACAGCCTTGGCAACACTTCTTCCAAGTCCCTGACCATCACTGTCAACGCTGCGCTGATTGTCAGCACCACCTCTCCGCTGCCCGTCGGGACAGTGGGCGTTGCCTACAACCAGACCCTCGCTGCAACGGGGGGCTCCGGCAGCTACAGCAGCTGGGCACTCTCCAGCGGCGCCCTGCCGGCCGGGCTCAGTCTCAATGGGGCCACCGGCGCGATCACCGGGTCGCCCACCGCAGCTGCTGTCTCCACCTTCACCGTCCAGGTCACTGACAGCCTTGGCAACAGCGCCTCCAAGTCCCTGACCATCACTGTTAACCCTGCGCTGGTTGTCAGTACCACTTCTCCGATGCCTGTCGGGACCGTTGGCGTTGCCTACAACCAGACCCTTGCCGCCACGGGCGGCTCCGGCAGCTACAGCGCCTGGGCGATCACCACCGGCGCCTTGCCGGCCGGGCTCAGCCTCAATGGAGCCACCGGCGCGATCACCGGATCATCCTCCTCTGCCGCTACCTCCACCTTCACCGTCCAGGTCACGGACAGCCTTGGCAACACCGCCTCCAAGTCCCTGACCATCACCACGTACCTTGTGCTGACCGTCAGTACCGCCTCTCCGATGCCTGCCGGGACCGTGGGCGCTGCCTACAACCAGACCCTTGCAGCTACGGGCGGCTCCGGCAGCTACAGCGCCTGGGCGATCACCACCGGCGCCTTGCCGGCCGGGCTCAGCCTTAACGGGGCCACCGGCGCGATCACCGGATCATCTTCCGCCGCCGTTACCTCCACCTTCACCGTCCAGGTCACGGACAGCCTTGGCAACACCGCCTCCAAGTCCCTGACCATCACGATTAGTTCTCTGCCGGTTGTCAGTACAGTATCTCCGATGCCTGCTGCGGTCGTCGGTACTGCTTACAACCAGACCCTCGCCGCCACGGGTGGCACCGGGACATACAGAACTTGGGCGATTACCAGCGGCGCTCTGCCCAACGGTCTCGCTCTTAATACAAGTACCGGTGTTATCAGCGGTATACCGACAATTGCAACTGGTTATACCTTCACCGTTACGGTCACGGATAGCTCCGGAGCCACTTCCGCAGCCGCATCCCTGAGCATCACGGTTGGCACAGCCCCGGTCGCGCCGACTGCGCCGACCGGTCTGAAGCCTACTACCGGGACGTTGACAGCCGGCACCTATGTGATGCCGGTTGGGACAACTGCCTTCTCGCTCGCATGGGTCAAGCCGTCCAACAGCGCCCAGACCGGGTACACAATCTACCGTGCGGCCGCTGCCGCCGGCCCTTGGACCTCTGTCGGTACAGCCGGCGCCACTACCCTGACGTTCCGTGTCACTGGCGTTACTCCTTCTACCTTCTATTACAAGGTTCAGGCGACCAGCGCCATCGGGTTTGCTGATTCGAATATCGTCATCATACAGGCCAGGTAACAAATCAACGAGGCCGGCAGGGACACTCCTGCCGGCCGCAACTGACACGTGCAGCACCTGAAAATAAATCCTGAGGAGGAAGCTAAATCATGAAACTGACGTCGATTCTCGTTACACTCATCGCCGCACTTGTTGCCATCCCGCTAACCGCAGCGGCGCTACCGATCACTATTGATTTCAGTAAAACAGCAACTACCGATATCACATTGCCTCATACCGCAACGGTAGATCAGGTTACTTTTGCTTACGATAATACAACTGCCGGATTTGGAACAGCCACTGTCGACACAAGCGGGATCGTCGGTGATACCGGTTTTCTCGATCCGGGTCCTCCTGTGGTTGAAGCAAACAATGTTCTCTCAATTGATTTTACCGCGACACCAATTCCGCAAATTTACAGACTTCTGATAAATTTCCATATGCCCGGTATGAGTACGACTGACCCATACGGCTCCTTTGCCGATATGTTCTTCTTAGGGGTGCCGGTCGGTCATGTTGACGTGGAGGTACAACAGGGTGACGTTCCTGCGTCCATGCTGTATGTCGGCCCTGCTTTCGATAAGGTTTTTATGTCATTTTCCGCAGATGCGCCTAAGTTCTACATAACCGAGATCACCTACGAGGCGGTACCGGAACCGGGGACGATCATCCTGGTCGCCGCCGGTCTCCTCGGTCTGGGAGTGTTGCGGCGCAGCAAAAAAATATGATACTGGAAGCCACCGAGTTGTTTTAGAGTCAGAAGCCCGCATCACGCGGGCTTCTCTTGTATGAGAACGGAGCATCGAGACAATGATCACTTTCCCAAACGTTACCTCTCTTCTATGCATTTTGGTTGTCTGCCTGCTCTCGAACGGGAGTGTCGCCGCAGACGCGCCACTCCCGAAGAGCGAGAAGGAAAAATTGAGTTATAGCCTGGGAGTCTCTTTCGTAAGGGATTTTCAACGACTCGGTCAGGATATTGATTACGACGCCATGATGAGCGGGATCAAGGATACGTCCTCCGGAAAACCGCTGCTCCTTCCGGAGCTTGAAATCCGCAAGCTGGTAAACTCATTCAGAGTCGGGCAGCAGCTAAAAAGGGGCAATCCGGTAAAACCGCAGCAACCCCCCCCATAGACGCAGACGGAGTAATAGCTATGATCAAGTACGTTGTTGTGAGTCTGATCGTCTTCAGCCTGGGAGTCATGGCTCCTTCGGCCGTTTTTGCCGCTCCCTTTCTCGGAGGTCCGGCGGTGTATCAGACGCTTCCCAAGCCGGGGGAGAAAGTATCCATCGACATCGACCACTATTTTACCTACGGCTTCGCCAAGCAGCCGAAACTCGGTACTGCGATCATGAGGGTGGAAATCTTCAACCGTGACGGAAAACGGAACACCTCTTTTACTGTTAAGGGGAGTGCAGACATGCCCTCCATGCGTGGCACCCACTCTTCCGGTGACAAGAATTTCGCTCTCTCCGCGAAAGGGGTGTACCTGCTCCCCGTGGAGTTGGTCATGCCTGGGGATTGGGAGATAAGATTCACCTTCGTGCAGGCCGGGAAACCGGTCTACCGTGGTTCCTACCGATTTGATCTTTAGCCGATATAAGGTGCTTTCCTTTATGCATATTGGTCACTCTCCGTTACGCACGCTTGCGGTTAGCTTCTGTGTGCTGCTTCTGATCGGGACGGCGCCCGTAAGCGCCGCCTCCACCGCGGTTCCTGCTGTTTCACCGGAGACGCTTCGCCAGGGCGAACGGATCTACCGCGAGGGGATTCTGCCGTCAGGAGCAGCGCTGCGAGCCTCCATCAAAGGCGGAGCGGCCGTTCCCGGGTTGACCTTTGCCTGCAGCAGCTGTCATCTCCGGAGCGGACTGGGCGCTTTTGACGAGGGGGTCTACACCCCAGCCATCAACGGGGCGAAGCTCTTTCACCCGCTCCTCAGGCGCTACAAGGGTGCTGATTTAAGCGCCGATAAAGTCAAGCCGCTGCGTCCGGCTTACACCGAAGAGTCACTGATCCAGGCGCTGCGCACCGGCAATGCTCCCGACGGCCGGGTATTGAAAGACGGAATGCCCCGGTATCCTCTCACGGATAGTGACGCACGGATCTTAGTCGCCTATCTAAAAGAGCTCTCCTCACGCTTATCTCCGGGAGTCGGCCCTACCTCTTTGCGCTTTGCCACGGTTGTCTCCGAAGATGTCCCACCGGAGAAGAGCACTGCGATGTTCGCCGCTTTCGACAACATCTTCACCATGCAGAACAATCGGACAAAGTCCTCAAGTGATCCTCGCAGTCGTCAGATGGCGCAGAATATGCTGGGGCGTGACCTGGAATCCAGGACGCTTTCACTCTCAAGGTGGATTCTGACAGGTCCGCCGGAGACGTGGCGTCGCCAGCTGGAGGAGTATAACCGCAAGGAGCCGGTCTTTGCGCTGCTGGGGGGGATGGTCAGCGGCCAATGGCGACCAGTGCACCAATTTTGCGAGGAGTTTGAGATCCCCTGTCTGTTCCCTGTTACCGACTTCCCGGTGATTTCCGAAACCGACTGGTACACCCTGTATCTCTCTAAAGGCTATTACCAGGAGGGTGAGAGCGCCGCCCGTTACCTTAACAGTAACTCCGCGCAGCTCATGGGGCGCCCGGTGGTCCAGATCGTCCGCTCATCCCCCCAAGGGGGAGCTCTCTCGGAGGGATTCCTGAAAACATGGCAAGAACTCGGCGAGCAGGCTCCGGTGACGGTCTTTCTGCCGCCGGGGAAGATGCTGGACCGGGAGTCCCTGCGTCGGCTACTCGCCAAGGAACAGCCGGCGGCCCTGCTCATCTGGGACGATGCCGCAGCACCCCCCGTTCTGGAGTCGGTGAGCAGTCGTGACGGTCGTCCGGATCTGGTTTTCTTTTCGGCCCGCTACCTGGGGGAGAGTTTCTGGACCTTGCCGGAGTCTATCCGCGACAGTACTTATCTGACCTATCCCTACGCTTTTTCGTTTCCTGCCGTCAGGACCGGCATGGGCGTCAACAAAGTACAGGATGATCGCTCCCAGACCTTAAGGCGGGCGGACCTTCCGTTCAAAAACGAGCTGCAGGAGACCGTAAGCCTGACCAACGCCCTGACCCAGCTGTTATCCAATTTGCTGCAGGAGCTGAAGGACAACTATTATCGCGACAACCTTCTTGATGTCGCCGGGATGATGGCGGATCAACAGTATCCCCTCTATGGGCGCATCAGTTTTGGCACTGCTCTGCGCTACGCAGTTCGGGGTTGTTTTGTCGTGCAGCTTGGCCATGGCGCCACTCCTGAACTTGTTAAAAAAAGCGGGTGGGTGATTCAATGAGATATCTCGCCATGGAGATAGACAGAGTGAGGTCGGCATGCGTCTGATAGCGGTAACTACAATTTCCCTGGCGCTGCTGACCTGTTTCGTCGCGGCTTCGGCGGCGCTGGCGGCGGTGGCGTGCGATCTGAATGATGCGGACCGGGACGTGCCCCGACTCTTTCCGAATTCAACCAGCTTCAGCTCCATCTACGTTTCCATCGAGAAACGAGGTGGCGCACCCCTCCTGAAAAGAATAGAAAACCGCCTTGGAACTTCGTACCTCCCGCTGTACGCCCCCATTGATGTCCCCTACACACTCTATGAAATCTATCGCGGCAAGGAAAAGGTCGGCTATATCCATGGCGTGAACCAGAAGGGGCAGTTCGGCGGCATCCAGCTCTTCATGGCTCAGGATCTCAACGGACGGATCAAGACGTTCTACATTCAGAAAATTACCGGCGCCTCGGCCGGCAAATTTCGCGATCCTAAATTTACGCGGAAGTTCGTTGGCCTATCACTCAAGGATTTTGATGCCTATGATCCGGTCACCGGCAGAGGAACCGGTAAAATTGCCGAAATTACTAACCCTGCACCCGAAATGGAGACTGATTTCTATGGTGTTTTGCGTGGTCTTAAAAAAAACCTGATCCTTATGGACGAGTTCATATATAGCCGGGAGCACGGGAAGCCATGATAACTCCTTTTCAGATCGCCTATAAAAATCTGCTGCGCAAGAAAGTCCGCACCCTCCTCACTCTGGTGGGGATCATGCTTTCCACGTGGGTGCTGGTGAGTCTCTTCGGTTTCAATCGCGGATATGAGAAGGCCCTGAATCGAGACATCGATAACATGGGATATCAACTCATGGTGATGGCCAAGGGTTGTCCTTACGAGGCGGCGACGATGATGCTCCAGGGGGGGAAGGGGCTGCGTTATATGGAGCAGTCGATGGTTAACGACATCAGCAGGGAACCGGAAGTCGACAAGATCACCCCGATTCTGATGCAAGCCTTCTTCGATCCCAACAAGGGCGAAAGTGGCGGGATTGCCGGCTATTTCGGGGTTGACCCCGCGTCTTACCCTGCCATGAAACCCTTCTTCCGTTTCCGTTCCGGGGGCTGGTTTCACGATGAGTCGGCGGCGGAGGTCGTGATGGGGTACGAAGCTGCCGAACTTGAGCAGCGTGCGGTCGGGGATCTGACCCTGGTGCCGGAGAAGAATGTTCGGCTCAAAGTCGTTGGTATCCTGGAGCGGACCGGCACCCAGGATGACGGCACGATCTTTGTCCCGCTGAAGACCCTGCAGAGGATTGCGGGGACCAGCAAGATTACCACCATTGGCATCTCTGTTAAAAAGGACGCCGACATGGCCAGGTTGGAAAACAAGCTCTATCAACTCAAGGATGTGCAGGTGGTCAGTTTCAGCCAGGTCAAGCAGACGATCATGAAACTCATTGCCACAGCGCGGGTAATGGTGCTCTCCATTGCGCTTATCGCCGTCCTGATCGCCATGGTCGGTGTGGTGAATACCGTCCTCATGTCGGTGCTCGAACGGGTGCAGGAAATCGGCATCCTCAAGACCATGGGGGCCATGCCTGGCGACATATTCCGCCTGGTCTGGACCGAGACTCTCATCCTCTGCGTCGGCGGCGGGATCGCCGGGATTGGTTTCGCCCTGCTCTTCGCCCGCGTCACCGATATCCTGGTGCGCAGAATCTTGCCTTACGCCCCCAGCGGGGGACTCGTGGCCATAGACGGCAGGCTTGCCCTGCTGACACTGGCAACCATTGTGACTGTAGGATTGTTGAGCGGTCTCTACCCGGCATGGAAGGCGGGGCGGGTGCGCCCCTTGGACTCCATCAGGAGGGAGGGATGATGACCGGATCCGAAATGGTGCTGGAGGCGCGAGAACTGTCCCGGGTGTTCACGAGAGGTAGCGAGTCTATCCGTGCCGTGAATAATGTCTCGCTCTCCATTCGCCGGGGAGAGTTCGTCTCTTTCATGGGGCCGTCTGGTTCCGGCAAGACCACCCTGGTGAACCTTCTCGGCTGCCTTGACAATCCCACCACCGGGGAATTGGACCTTGCCGGCAGGAACATCTTCGGTGGAGGAAAAGTTCTCAGCGAGCGAAAGCTAACCAAGGTCAGGAGGGAGCTCTTCGGGTATATCTTTCAGAATTTCTACCTGATTCATACCCTCACCGTGCGGGAGAATGTGGCCTTGCCTCTTGCCTTCTACCGTAAGCCAGGTGCAGAGGCCGAAGTTGAGAAGTTACTGAAGATGCTTGGCATGGAGCATCGTCTGGACCACCTGCCGGGGCAGATATCGGGCGGGGAGATGCAGCGGGTCGCCATAGCGCGAGCATTGGTAAACTCCCCGGAAGTGCTCCTCGCGGATGAGCCGACAGGAAATCTGGATACCAAGCGGTCGGTGGAGATCGGGGAAATCCTTCAGGACCTTAACCGTAACAGAGCTCTTACCATTGTCATGGTGTCACATAATCCTGAACTAGCCCGGCTTGGGGGAAGACGGATCGAGATGCGTGACGGCCAAGCGTACGATGTTTGAAGCGTAAAATTATTTCATGAGCAGTTTGAGCGCCTGTTTGAGAAAGGACTCAACGGTGTCTTCGGGGGTCGTAGTGAGCTCGGCAAGCGCTTTTTTGACGGTGATCTCCTTGTAGCCGAGGTTTATGAGGGCCGAGGCCACATCATCGGTGATGCCCGGGGAGGGGAGCGTTGTGGCGTCGGTCCCAGTGGCGACACCTCCGGGATCGAGCTTGAGAACCTTGTCTCGCAGTTCCAGAACTAATCGCTCTGCGCTCTTCTTGCCGATACCCGGTACCGCTGCCAGGCGCACCAGGTCGCCACTCATGAGCGCCCGGCGGAGCTCTTCGACCGGGCTGTTGGAGAGGATACCGTTGGCCAGCTTGGGGCCGATCCCCGAGACCCCGATAAGGAGCTGAAAGAAGGTTTTCTCCGCCGGCGTTCGGAAGCCGTAGAGGTGAATGGCGTCTTCTTTTACGTTGGTGTGGATCTGGAGGGTGCAACTCCCTCCCTCTTCGGGGAGATCATAATAGGTTGAAAAAGGAATATGGACCCGGTAGCCGACACCGTTCACCTCAAGGATGATAAAGTCCGGCGACTTGTGAGCGATGTTGCCGGTAAGCAGTGCGATCATGTTTTCCCCCCTTGGTAACCCCGCTACAACTCAAAGCTCAAAACCTCTGACCCTCGAACATTGAACATAGAACTTTGAACCCGGAACTTTGAACCCGGAACCCGGAACCTAGAACCCGCCTTTAAGCCTCGTGGCCAGATTAACGGAATTGGCGTGGCAGATCGCCACCGCCAAGGCATCGGAGGCGTCGGCCTGGGCCGGTTCGGCGAGATTCAGCAGAACTTTCACCATATGCTGGACCTGTTCCTTGGCGGCCTTTCCGTGGCCGACCACGGCCTGCTTAACCTGTAGCGCCGAATATTCGGAGATCAGGCAGTTCCGCACGACACAGGCGACCACGGCGGCTCCCCGGGCCTGCCCCAGCTTCAGAGCGCTCTGGACATTGTTGGAAAAGAAGATGTTCTCGACAGCCACAGCGTCTGGCGAGTAGCGGTCGATGATCTCGGTGATGCCGCGGAAAATGTGGGCAAGCCGACCGGGAAAATCGGCTGAGGCGTCAGTCCAGATCCCGCCGTTGTCCAGGTGGATGAGCCGGTTCCCCTCCTTGCGGATGAGGCCGTAACCGGTGATGCGCGAGCCGGGGTCGATGCCGAGAATAATCATGTGTGCTTCCGGATATATGAGTAAAAATGAAATGGAAAAGGCCGAAGGGCCGTGGAACGAAGGAACTCGCGTATCCTCTGCCACAGATCCTTCAGCCTTATGTCGTTAACCCTTCAACTGCGGAGATAAAGGCTACATTAATTTTTCCATCTCTTCCTCGGAGATATCGAAATTCGCATAGACGTTCTGGACGTCGTCGTTGTCTTCCAGACGGTCCATGAGTTTGAGCATATTCTCGGCGTTCTTCCCCTCCAGTTTGACCATAGTCTGGGGGATCATGGTCGACTCAGCGGATTCATATTTAAAACCGGCTTTCTCCAACGCATCACGCACTTCCATGAACGCCGAGGGGGCGGTCAGCACCTCGATCTGTTCATCTTCATCGACGACATCATCGGCTCCTACCTCGAGAGCCGCCTCGAAGAGACGGTCAAAACCGACTGATTTCGGGAAGACGATGAGCCCTTTCTTGTCGAACAGCCAGGCTACGCAGCCCGCTTCACCCATATTGCCGTTACACTTGGTGAAAATACTCCGGACATCGGAGACGCTGCGGTTACGGTTATCGGTCAGCACGTCAACCAGCACCGCCACCCCGCCGGGGCCGTACCCTTCGTAGATGATCTCCTCGTAGGTGACCCCCTCCATCCCGCCGGTTCCCTTCTTGATGGCGCGATCGACGTTGTCCTTGGGCATGTTCTCGGCCTTGGCCTTGTCAATGGCGGTGCGCAACCGTGGGTTTCCACTGGGGTCTCCTCCGCCGAGTTTGGCCGCCACCGAGATCTCCTTGATAATCTTGGTGAAAACTTTCCCCCGTTTGGCGTCAGCGGCCCCTTTCTTGTGTTTGATGGTGCTCCATTTATTATGACCCGACATGATGCAACTCCCCTTAGCAGATGAAAGTAGGTGAACCGGTAAACGGACAAACAATATCATGGCAGCAGGAATGATGTAAAGTGCGAAAACGACTCCACCTGCCTCCAGGTTTACGGAGAACAGCCCCGCCCCATTCTGTCAGGGGAGGGGGCCGCTGCGGTACTCGCGGCAAACTGTAAACTTTTGTTCTAATTTTCAAAAAAACCAAAAAACCAGTTTTTTCATGTTGCTTATATACGATGTATCAGCCCGTTTTTATGGAAAAAATCCGTATACATAAAAAAACACCAAAAATTATTCTTGACTCTATTAAAACATCGTGCTAGAAATTCAGAAAACTCTGGATGGCATTTTATAAACGGCGGTTTGCCCCAACAGTCATCGGACAGCGCAATGCAACGTGAGAAATCCCCCTACTCGGTTCAGGCGGTTGAAAGTGCGGTGGCACTCCTCCAGTTGCTGACCGAGGAGCATCTTGCGCCGACTCTCCCCTACATCGCCGAGACCATGGGGTTGTCGCGCAACAAGGTCTTCCGGTTGCTGGTGACCCTCGAAGAGCGGGGACTCGTTGAAAAAGAGGAGAGCAGCGGTTGCTATCGGCTTGGATTCCCTGCGGCA